>JAHRVR010000068.1 GCA_019090585.1 Sphingomonadaceae bacterium | reverse complement strand
GGCTCATCATTCCCTCTCAATTCGCGTCGTTCAGGCGTCCGATCGCTCCCTGTAGTGATCCGAAACTGCATCGATGACGGAGATTCGCGTTTACGGTTCCGGCGCAGGCCCCCTCATCGCAAGGCAATTGGCTCGACGAGTCAAGAACTGGCCTGTGCCATCGCTTTGCTTGAGAACGTAAAGAAGCACTTGCCAAGACCGGTCAAAGCCATCAACAGTCCTGACATTGATTTGCAACAAGATAGCAAACGATCCGAGTCTCAAGGATCGCGCAGAAGAGGATACCCCATGAGTGGATTTGACACAGTCATCCGGAACGGTCTCGTCATCGACGGAACCGGCACCGAAGGATCGATCGCCGATGTCGGCATAACCGACGGGCGCATAACCGAAATCGGCAAGATCGCGTCGCGCGGAAATCGCGAAATCGACGCGGAAGGTCATGCCGTGACCCCCGGCTTCGTCGACGGCCACACCCATATGGATGCACAAGTCAATTGGGATCCGATTGGCCGGAATTCATGTTGGCACGGCGTAACCAGCGTTGTCATGGGCAATTGCGGCTTTTCCGTCGCGCCTGTGCGCAAGGGCCAGGAAGCCCATGTTGTGCGCAATCTGGAACGCGCCGAAGATATTTCACCCGATGCGATGGCCGCGGGAATGGAATGGAAGTGGGAAGGCTTTGACCAGTATCTCGACGTGGTCGACACGCTGCCCAAGGGCATCAACTATTCCGCTTATATCGGCCATTCCGCCTTGCGCACATGGGCCATGGGTGAGCGCGCCTTCGAGGAAGAGGCAACCGACGACGACCTTAAAGCGATGAAGGGCGAACTCAACCGCGCCCTCGATGCCGGCGCGATCGGCCTGTCCACTTCGCGGGCACGTGCGCATGAGACATCGGACGACCGGCCGGTGGCTTCGCGCCTCGCTTCGCGAGACGAAGTCGCCGCTCTGGTCAAGGAAATGAAAGGGCGCAAAGGCGCGGCTTTTGAGCTTGCCCAGGAAATGCATCAGGCTGGCACACCAGAGTATGACGATTTTCAGAACTGGCTCAGCAACCTAGCCATCGAATCCCAGGTGATGACGACATTCGGCGTGCTTGCCCCGACCTGGAAACGCCAGACGGATATGATGGAGAAAGTGACTGCTGCGGGCGGCAGAATGGCCGGGCAGACGCATAGCCGCGGCATTACCTCGCTAACCTCTTTCCGCTCGGCCATGGGCTTTGACCCACTCCCCGTCTGGGCAGAATTGCGCAGTAAGCCGCTCGATGCGCAGCTCGCCAGCTTGCAAGATCCGAAAGTTCGCGAAGCACTCGTCGCATCGGTGAAGGAAGGCAATTATCCCAGGACTATCGGCGCAGAGCCCCCGACACCGGACTGGGACAAGTTCTTCGTTTATGACAAACCGCTGCCGCCGTGGCGCACGGTTGGCGAGATCGCTGCCGAAAGAGGACTGCATCCTGCGGACATAATCATAGATCTGGCGATTGAGAGCAAGCTTGATGTGATATTCATGCAGCCACTCACCCACGCGTCAGAGGACGACATCGTGGCCATGATGCGTCATCCAAACAACGCGATGACTTTTTCTGATTCCGGTGCGCATGTCAGCCAGATCTCGGACTCTTCGATCCAGAGCTATCTGATCGCTCACTACTATCGGCAGCAACAGCGGCTTACGCTCCCCGAATGCGTGGAAATGATCACCAGCCGTCCGGCTCGTTTCTGGGGCTTCGCCGATCGCGGTGTTCTCCGCGAAGGCAATGTCGCGGACATCAACATCTTCGATCCCGAAACCTTCGGCCCGAAAATGCCCACAGTGGTCCATGATTTGCCGAAAGGCGCGCGCCGTCTCTCGCAGAAATCTGAGGGAATGATGGCCACCATCGTTGCCGGTGAAACCCTGATCGAAAACGGCGAGCATACAGGCGCGCTGCCGGGCAAGCTGATCCGCCGCCTTGACGCCTGAATGAAACAATCAGGGGCTTGAAATGAGCGGCGTCGCGGAAAAGGCGCTTTCCGGGCGCCACGCAATCGTCACCGGCGCCAGCCGCGGCATCGGCAAAGCCATTGCCACGCGGCTGGCCTCGGCCGGTGCACATGTCATTCTGGCAGCGCTTGCGCTCGTTCCCCAGCCATCGCAGTATCTGACAGGCACTATCGCCTGGTCGTATAAGCACCTTGACGAGAACGCACAGCCAACCATGTCGCTTGACGGCAAGCAGGGTCTAGTGGAGCGCAGCGAGCTGATACAAGACGCTTAAATCCGTTACGGGACTGACGAGAGGACAATCTCATGATCCAAACCGGAGAGAACAGCCAGACATCGCGGCGTCTGGAGCAAGCTCAGCAGGATTTTGACGGACCGGTCCACTTGTCCCAGCCCTATCCGGGCGCACCACCGCTCTGGATCGAACCCACTGACACCAAGCTGCGCACGAGTATCGAGGCGGCTGCGGAATGGATGTCGCGCAACCACGACGCGATTGAGCGCGCATTGCTAAGCTTTGGCGGCGTGTTCTGGCGCGGTTTCCCGGCTGCCGGAACCGATGATTTCATCCAGCTGATGGAACGGTTCGAACCCTATTCCAAGGGCTATTCAGGCGGAACGTCCGACCGCAAGGCGATCAAGGGCCAGGCGATGGAAGCGACGCGCACGCCGCCGCATGTCTATATCCAGCTGCATCAGGAAATGTCCTACATGCCGTCCAACCCGCGGGCGCTGGCGTTTTATTGCAAGCAGCCCTCGGCAACCGGCGGCGAAACGGTCCTTTGCGACATGCGCGGGTTACTTGAGGAGATCCCACAAGATCTGCGGCGAAAGTTTGAGGAATACGGCGCGGAATATGTCCGCAACCTGCGATCCGCCGATGTCGATGATTTTCGCGCAAGGCCGGAATTACGACACCCCAGCTGGCAATACCGGTTCGAAACCGATGACCGCGACGATGTCTCATCCCAGCTGGCGGAACGCGGCGCCCAATGTGACTGGCATGACGATGGCAGCCTGACTTTCTGTACCCGCACGCCTGCGATCACAGTCCATCCGCAAACCGGAGACCGGCTCTATTTCAACCAGCTGAATTCTCAGATTCAGAATACCTATACGATCGGCGAGGAGCGTGAGGCGCTATTGCAAGAGCATTACGACGACACCCTGAATCGGCCATTTGCGGTCCGTTTCGGCAATGGCGATCCCTTCACCGATGAAGAGTATCTGATTGTTCACGAGATCTTCGAGGCACGGAAAATTGTCTTCCCCTGGCAGGCTGGAGATATCATGCTGCTGGAAAACAAGCTGACGGCCCATGGCCGCCATCCCTTTACCGGAGAGCGCGACGTACAAGTGATGATTTTCGACTAAGCGCCGGATTTTCTGACTGGCCCGCCGATCGAGCTACGGCGAGCACGAGCCATCTGGAGATCAGTTCACCAATGCACCCAAGAATCCATGCGCAAAGCACGCCGGACAAACCCGCCCTTATCATGGCCGGAACTGGCGAGGCGATTACGTACAGGCAGTTGGAAGCGCGTGCCAATCGGGGCGCTCATGCACTGCGCCAGCTTGGTTTGGGTAACGGCAGCACCATTGCGATTGTCAGCAGCAACAGGCCGGAATATTTTGACATCGTCTGGGCCGCCCAACGCGCCGGGATCGAACTGGTCGCCGTCTCCACGCGGCTGAAAGCCGGGGAAATCGCCTATATTGTCAATGACAGCGGTTCCACGGCCCTGCTGATCAGCGAGACCCTCTCGGACGTGGCTTGTGATCTGGCCGGCAAGGCTGGAGATATGCCCGCATTGAAACACACGATCGCCATCGGCACCATTGCTGGCTGGCAAAGCTGGGACGATCTGTGCGCCAACCAGCCCGGCACAGCCATCGCCGATGAAATGGCCGGCACGCGTATGACCTATTCTTCCGGCACGACAGGACGGCCAAAGGGCATCAAGGGGGCCCGGCCCGCGGGCGAGCCGGTGCAGGAAAACCTCGGCGCGCTGATGTTCCAGTCGTTCTACGGGATTGGCGATCACACGGCCTACTTGTCTCCCGCACCGCTCTATCATTCTGCGCCACTGGGCTATTGCGTGGCCGTGCAGTGCGTTGGCGGCACTGTCGTTGTCATGGACAAGTTCCGGCCCGAAGCGTTCCTTCAGGCCATCGAAAAATATCAGATCAACACCGCGCAAGTGGTGCCGACCATGTTCATCCGGCTTCTGGCCCTGTCAGAGGAAGAGCGCGGCCGCTACGACTTGTCATCGCTCAAGATCATGATCCACGCCGCAGCGCCCTGCCCCATTCCGGTCAAACGCCAGATGATCGAATGGCTGGGCCCCATCATCGAGGAGTATTACGCGGGCTCGGAAGGCAATCTCTTCGTCAAGTTAGGTAGCGAAGAATGGCTTTCCCACCCCGGCTCGGTCGGCCGTGCCGTGCTGGGCACAATTCGCATCTGCAGCGATGAGGGCGACGAGCTGCCCACAGATGAAATCGGCACAATCTATGTCAGTGAAGGAAAGCCATTCGAATATCACAACGACCCGGAAAAGACGGCCAGCTCCCGCAATCCAAAGCATCCTGACTGGTCAACAATCGGCGACGTTGGTCGACTGGACGAAGACGGCTATCTCTACCTTGCAGACCGCAAGGACTTCATGATCATCTCGGGCGGGGTCAACATCTACCCGCAGGAAGTCGAAAACCTGCTGATCACCCATCCCGGCGTAGACGATGCCGCTGTTTTCGGCGTGCCCAATGCCGAGTTCGGCGAGGAAGTGAAAGCAGTTGTTCAGCCCGCAGATTTCAACATGGCGGGAGACTCTCTGGCGGTGGAACTCATCGGCTGGTGCAAAGGCCAGCTTGCCGACGTCAAATGTCCGCGAAGCATTGAGTTTGAACAGGAACTCCCGCGCGCAGAGACAGGAAAGCTATACAAAAAGGAACTGAAGGCCCGCTACTGGCCGGCCCGGCCTGTCCGCAATGGCGAACGCACGACATAGCCTTCGAACCGGTATCGTGACGCGGCACGGCAGGAATACCGAAGAATTGCTGATGCAGTTCGGACTGGAAAGGGACGAGATCAAGGCTTTGACGGCATCGGGCGCGATCAACGCATACCGCCGGGCAGCGCGCCTCTCCTCCATCAAACAAAAAAAACTGGGCACCCGGCCACTGGCCGGATGCCCAAGCTGTCATACCAGCCGTGCCGGAACGGCTTAGCTGATATCGATATTATAGATGCGCGCGGCGTTGCCGCTGAACACCTTGAAGCGCTCCTGCTCCGTCATTTCGGCAATCGCATCCACCAGATAATCGAGGCCGTTGGGGTAGAGGCACGCCGGGTGCGGGAAATCCGTTTCAAACATTATATTGTCCTCACCGACTTCTCGAATCGTTTGGACGATCTTCTCGCGCTCAAAGAACACGCATGCACTGATGCTGCTACGGAACCGTTCCTCAAGGCTGGGTTTGTAATCAATGCCCGCCTGGGTGCTCATGTAATCCAGCGCTTCGAGCAAATAGGGCACCCACCCTGCCCCGCTTTCAACCGAAACGATATTGAGATCGGGATGGTTGACGGTCAGATCAGACATCAGGATATTGCCGACAACCTGCAAGTTATGAATGAAGAGCAATACGCCCGAAAAAGCGAGATTCTGATTCTCGTTGCGTTCCGGCCAGGTCCCGCCACTGATAAAGCTGGTCGAAGAATCCGAGGCGCCGATATGGAAATTGACCGGCTGGGAATGGTGGACGCACGCCTCCCACAGCCTGTTCCATGCAGGCTCGCCAAGTGATGGCAGGCCATGCTCGTGCGGACTGGGATTGATGTTAATGCCCCTGAAGCCCATCTTTGCGCAGCGTTCCAGCTCGGCCACGCTATGATCGATATCCCACCAAGGCAGGAGCGCCATGGGATAGATACGGTCGCCCGAATCCTTCTGCATGTCGGCCATAGCGTCATTATAGACGCGAATACTCTCAAGCCGCACTTCCGGTTCAACGCACATCGCCCGCTGCCCGCCGAAGCCCAGTGCGTTGGGGTAAGCGATCTGTGCAAAGATTCCCTGCTCGTCCATCATCGAAACGCGGGCGTTTGTCTCCCAGCACGCTTCCATGACGTCAGGAATTTCCCACTCCACAAATTCCATGCCGCGAGATTTCACACCATCCTTGCGAATGGCGGAGACCGCATTTCTACCCGCGAGGTACTCACCCTCACCGATTACCCAATGGCGATCTTTACCCTCACCAACGACACGCGGCAGCAAATCCTTGAACTTGTTCGATGCCCGCGAGGTCCACAAATCGTGCGGCTCACTGACATGGGTATCGACATCGATAACCTTGATGTCTTGCAATAACTCGCGGGTCGTCTGCGATTGCTTTCGCAGCGGTGTTACAGTCGCCATCTTCCAACTCTCCTAAACATAGTATTTTTTTGAGATCTAACGCGGTGTGCGGTTCAGTTCAGGCGCGCGCGTGCACCTCTCACCAACCGACCCGGCAACGCGCCGGTGGGCTCACCATTTCGATATGTCACCTCGCCGCCCACGATGGTCATATCATAACCAGTCGCGCGCTGGCCGAGCCGCCGAGCGCCATTGGGCAGATCAGCGACTGATTCCGGCTTCATCAGGCTGACGTCATCCAGATTGATGATATTGAGATCCGCACGCAAACCATTCCTGATCTGTCCGCGATCCCCCAGCCCGACAAGATCGGCAGTCTGCATCGTCAATTCCCTGACGATTTGCTCAAGCTCCATCCGGTCTCCACCCTTGGGATCACCCTCACGGCGCACCCAGCGTTCGAGATAATACGTTGGCAAGCTCGCATCGCAGATCATGCTGCAATGGGCACCGCCATCGCCAAGCCCAAAGGTGGTGGCTTCGTGGCTTACCATCGTGCGGATCGGATCGAGGCTGTTGTCGCTGTAATTCGCCGCCGGATAATAGATCACGCCAGTGCCGTCCACGAGGACATCATAAGCCAGATCTGCCGGATTTTTCCCCTCGCGCCGGGCGCGGGCCTCGATACTGTCTTCAACTGACGGCTCGTAATCGGGATGCTCTTCCATCTCGTACAGATTCGCAAAGTTGCTGTAGGCCAAGCCTGCGGGCGCCGCCGTAAGCTCCGCAAATTCCCCAAGGATTCGGGCGCGGCGCTCTGGCCTGCGCATCTCGGTAAGCCTTGTTTCGCCCTGAAGGTCCGCAACTTCCTGCCAGGATTCGCACTCCATGAACGGGTGCCGGCTAAAATCGAAGCCCATGATAAGGCCAATTGGCCGCCCGGCCACTTGCGCCCGGATAGGGGCGCCCTGCGCGCGGGCAGACTCGATCCGGTCAAGAACCTTGCGCCAGTTGCCCGGATTTCCTGAACTCTGAAGTAGCGAAAGAGACAGCGGCCGGCCCGACTCCTGCACCATGCGCTTCACGATGTCGAATTCGGCATCGACATCGTCGAAATCCGAAATCAGCTGGAGGACCCCTTGACCGCTCTCACTTACGCCGCAAGCAATCCCGACCAGCTCATCGGATGCAGCGGCATAGCTGTATGTAATGGTCCCGTCGTTCGCCTTGTGATTGAGGCTACGCGAGGTGGAAAAGCCAAGCGCGCCTGCCTCGATCGCTTCGCGCGCCAGCGCTGCCATGCGATCGATATCCTCTTTGGTGGCAGGGTCTTTTTCTGCCGCCCGCTTACCCATGACAAACACACGCAGAGGCGCATGCGGGACCTGGGTCGCGATGTCGATATCGAAAGACCGTGACTGGAGGCTATCGAGGTAATCCGGAAAACTCTCCCAATTCCATGGCAAACCTTCGGCCATTACCGCCTCGGGGATATCCTCAACCCCTTCCATCAGCGCAACAAGCCGGTCTCGGTCCTGCTCGCGGCAAGGCGCAAACCCGACGCCGCAATTGCCGGCCAGTACGGTGGTGACGCCATGCTGGGAGGAAGGCTGCAACCTGTTGGTCCAGGTAGCGTGGCCATCATAGTGGGTATGGATATCGACAAAGCCCGGCGTGACGATGCGGCCCGTGGCATCGATTTCTTCCTTGCCGGAACCTACGACATCACCAACCGCCGCGATTACGCCGTCCGCAATAGCAAGATCGCCGGAAAAGCGCGGTGCGCCGGTCCCGTCAACGATTGTGCCGCCGCGTATTACCAGATCATATTCTGCTGCCATGGCCCTATCAATGCTCCCAAAATCTTATCCGTCTCGTTCAATCGGGCCGATCATCTGGACACATCACGTCCCACAGCTCGCCAACGTTTTGTTTAAGATACACCAATGCAAGCCGATATGGAAATCGTAAGGCCGAGTCCGATTGATTATCATCATCGCGCGTGGCTGATTATGGTTCAACCAGACCATCGCCGGCATGGGCCGGACATTGGCAAGGGGGATCGCAGCGGGAAACCCACAGCTCCTTGAGCACATTCGCGATTTCATGGAACAGATAAAACCGCGCGCCGGGTAACACGCGGCCCAGTGCTTCACGTCATACTGCGGACCAGCCGACCCGGATGCGCACCGGTGCTCTGGTCATTTTCGCGCGTGAAGGTGCCCGCCACCAGTGTCGCCAGATACCCTCTGCCATATTGCAGCATTCGCCCGCCGCCCTTGGGCAGGTCAAAATACATCTCCGGCATCTGGTTGCCGATATTGTCGAAATCAATAATGTTGAGATCGGCGCGCTTGCCTACTGCGATCGTGCCTCGGTCGCTCAGCCCGTAAAGCCCGGCTGGCTTGCCGGTCAGCTTGTGGACCATGGTTTCAACAGGGATCTTCGGGCCGCGCTGGCGATCACGGCACCAGAAGCTGAGGTGGAACGTCGTCATGGCGGAATCGCAGATCAGCTGCAGATGCGCACCGCCGTCGCCCAGCCCGCTGACCGTTGCCGGACTGCGCAGCATTTCATAGGCGGAATCCAGCCCGCCATTGGTGTAATTCATTACGAATTTCACGATCTTGCACAAGCCGTCTCCCTCGGTGATCGTGTCATAGACGACCTCCTCCATCGTCCGGCCCGTCCGGGCGGCGATGACATCAAGCCGCCTCGATTCGTCCGGCTCATAATCGAGATCGGAATCAAGAACAAAATAGTTCCCAAGCGCGCCGCAGAAATTGGCGATACGGCGCTCCAACGCCGGATCCGCGCCATCGCCGGTCTCGGTCAAAATCCGTTGGCGGCGCCCGGGATCGCGCATAGCCATGGCCCGTTCGGACCGCGCCAGATGCGCGATTTCCTTATAGGATGGCTTGGCCAGAAAGGGATTCAACGCATCAAGACCGAGCAGCAACCCAAGGCCGCGTGCGGCAACCTGCGGGACAATATCGAGCCCGCGAGCACACGCGCGCTCCGATTCCGCAATCAGTTTTGCATATTCTTCAGGAGCGTGATCGTAGGAATGCAACAGATAGGTTACAGGCCGGCCGGACGCTTCGGCAATGCGTTCGATCCGGCGATGCTCCCCGATCCGCTCCTCCCAGCTCGCCGGAGTGCCCGCACTGTCGCCGCCCGCGCCAAGTGGGACGACCTGGAACACACCCCGGCCGCTTTCCCCCATGGCACTGGCAAGGCCAAGCATTTCGGCCTCCTCTGCAAAAGTGCCGGGCACATGCTCTCCAGTGCTCGATTTATGCTCAAGGATACGTGAACCGGAAACCCCGATTGCGCCCGCGGCCATAGAAGCGCGAACATGCTGCTTCATCGCCTCAATGTCTTCCGGCGTCGCAGGTTCATGATTGAGCGCCCGCTCTCCCATCACGAAGACACGAACGGGGGCGTGCGGGAGGTGGACCGCGACGTCCATCGTATAGTCTTTCTGAGCAACTCGTTCGAGATAATCGGGAAAGCTGTTCCACTTCCAGTCCAGCCCCTCGTCAAGCACGATACCGGGGATGTCCTCCACGCCTTCCATCAGCTCGATCAATGGCTTGCGCAGCTCTTCTTTGGCCGGGGCGAAGCCAACGCCGCAATTGCCGGCAATCGCGGTAGTGGTGCCGTTGGAAAAACTCGGCTCCAGTTCGTTATCCCAGATCAGCTGGCCATCGTAATGGGTATGGATGTCGATGAAGCCGGGTGTAACGACTGCACCATCGGCATCAATGCTGCGGCGGGCCTGCCCATCCACTTTGCCGATTTCCACAATCTTGCCATCTGCAATGGCGATATCCGCCGCGAATGTGCCGCCGCCCGTACCATCGACGATCGTTCCACCACGAATGACTGTATCGAACACTGTGCTATCCCCTCTCGATCGGGAGCCCGCACAAATTTCCTGATACTTTGCAGGTTCCTGCCTGGCCCTACTGGGTTCTTACCATTTCTTTGTGAGAATTGGCAGCCAACTTACAGCAAGCCAGCTTTGCTCAGCTCTTCCGCAGCCCTGTCCATGTAGGAAAGGTGCTCATCGACCTTGCTGAAACCCTGCTCCAGGGTTGTCACCGAAAGATGGGAGCCGCCGCAATCACGCCAGTGTTGCGCCCGCTCCACGATGTCCCCCACCGGGCAGCCGGGCGCCAGATTGAGCTGCATACCGAAGTCTTCGGGCTTGCGCCCCGCCTGGTCGAGGAATTCGCCCATCTTTTCAACCAGCCTTCCCGCCTTGCCCAGCCGTTCAGCGAAAATGAACCCATCGGCCATTCGCGCGGCGCGGCGCAAGGCGACATTGGAAAAACCGCCCATCCATATCGGAATGCTGCGCTTGGGCCGGGGATTGAGAGTGACCCTGTCCATGCGGTCAAACTCTCCGGAAAAATCAACTTGCGGCTCGGTCCACAATCGGCGCAAGAGCTCAATTTGCTCAGCCTGCCTCTTGCCGCGCGTGCCGAAATCCTGCCCAAGCGCATCATATTCCACATAGTTCCAGCCGGTTCCTATCCCGAGGCGAAATCTCTCACCGGAAAGCAGATCCACATCGGCGGCCTGACGCGCAACCAACGCGGTTTGCCGCTGGGGCAGGATCAGCACACCTGTGACCAGCTCGATCCGCTGGGTGATCGCCGCAATATAGGAGAGCATGGCGAACGGGTCGTGAAACGTGTCTTTATCGGTATATGGCCCGCCCAGCTTCGGTTCCCGGTCATGCGTGGCGCCCAGCACGTGATCGTAGACAAGCAGATGTTGGAAGCCATGCTCTTCTGCTGCGAGGCCAAACCGGCGCACCGCATCGGTATCTCCGCTCAAATCTGTCTGGGGAAAGATTATTCCAATTTCCATATCAACTCATCCATCACTTCATCAGCAAAAATGGCGTTCCGACCTACCCAAGGACACACTAGAGAAGACCGCCACCACGTCCAAGCCTTGCCAAAGGAAAATTACACGAACTGATAGTTTGTCAATTCTCACCCAAAGATGCTACATTACACCTCGGAGAAAGGCGCTCAGGAACGAGCGCAGGATGTAGGGACAATTAATATGAGCAATCTCACGGTTACCGACTTACGCGATGATCTCAATTTTGGTTCCGTCGTGCGCGGCGTGAACTGGGATGCTCTTGACGATGAAAACACGCGCCAGCAATTGCGCGATCTGTTTGTCGAGCGGGGCCTGATCATTTTCAAGGACATGGAGCCCTCTGCAAAAATGCAGGTCGCGCTTAGCAGGGTCTTTGGCCCCCTGAAGGATCACCCCACAACCACAACACCGCGCGATGAGGAAACCGGCGCCGACGCCGTCGGCGTAATTGACATGCACTATGATCCAAACGCCAAGGATGATATCTACGGTGGCGGCGAAGTCGAAGTCGAAGGAGAAGTCCTGACGCGCTTTTCGCCGTGGCATTTCGATCATTGCTACAATGATGAGCTCAATTATGCAGGCGTCCTGCGTTCACCTGTCAGCGCGCCTGAGAAGGGCCGCACCGGCTTCATGGACGGGATCGAATCCTACCGCCAGTTTCCCGCCGAGCTGCGCAATCGTATCGAGGGCAGAAATGTCATCTACACATTGGACACACGGCTCGGCGAAATGCGCTATGGCGTCAATTTCAAGATACTGGGGGCAGAGATCGCTCTTACCGCAGAATTGCTGAAGGAAGTGGCGATCTTCCCGCGCGCCATGCATCCGGCAGTCTGGACCCGCAAATCTGGCGAGAAAGTCTTGCATGTCGGCTCATGGATGGCCTTTGGCGTCGAGAATGACGAAACACCCGAGGGTGACCAGCTCCTCGATGATGTCTGCAAGCGGGTCAACGAGATGGGCAAGGGAAGCAGCGCCTATTGGCACGAATGGTCGCCGACAGACATGGTGATCTGGGACAACCACCGCATGCTGCACGCCGTGGAAGGTTGTGATCCAAAGTATGAGCGGCACACCATTCGCTCAACGATCAAAGGCGATTATGACCTCGGCTATTTCGAGGACGGCAAGAAGATCGGCGAGGTCTTCCGCGAGATCGCCTGACAGCGGCAGTGCGCCGCCATTTGCGGACAAAAACATAATCCCGCCGCAGGGCATGAGTTTCAACCACGGCATGGCGTTGTCTTCACCGCCATGCCGTCGTGAGCTATTGGCACCTGCTGTGTGCCATGCAAGATCACAGACAACCGGCGCGCATGTCAGTATAAGCGCGGCAAAGCCAGGGAAGGTCTAGACCATGAAATTTTCTTGCGCGCTGCCCATCGATTTCACTGACGACAAAGTCGAATTCAGCTCAATCGATGCAATTAAGAAGATGACCCGGGCGATGGAAAATGCCGGTCTTGATGCAACTTATGTGACCGATCACCCCGCCCCCAGCAGCCGCTGGCTGGCCGGGGGCGGCCACCCCACACTGGACCCTTTCGTCGCCCTTGCTGTTGCTGCGGCCGCAACGAAGACCCTCCAGTTGCAAACCCATGTGCTCGTCCTTGCCTATCGCAATCCCTTCGTGGTCGCGAAATCCGCAGCATCGCTTGATGCGTTGTCCGGCGGGCGCTTCATCATGGGCATTGGCACAGGCTACTCAAAGCCAGAATATGCAGCACTCGGCGTTGAATTCGAGGATCGCGGCGAGATCACCACCGAATCCCTCAAGATCATGCAGCAGGCATGGGCCGGAGAGATCGTGCACCATGAAAGTGCTCGCTTCTTTGCCCGCGACACAGTGATCCGGCCCTTGCCCGCGCGGAAAGGCGGCATCGCTGTATGGGGAGGCGGCAATGCCAGACCCGCGATCCGCCGGGCTGTGGAATTGTGCGATGGCTGGAGCCCGTTCCCCTCGCAGGGCATCCTCACGAAAACCGCGCGAACCGAGGATCTTGCATCCTATGAACAGCTTCAGGAAAAGCTGGATTTCGCGCGCGAATATGGGGAAGCGATCGGACGCACCAAGCCGCTGACAATCTGCATGACGCCGCTGGAAAACGTGGAAGGCAAGCCGCAGGATCCAGCCTATGCCCAAAAGCTTGTCGACGCATATGGCAAGAGCGAGGAAATGGGCGTCCACTGGGCGACAATGGGCGTACCGCACCCCAGCCTGCCCGCCTTTCTTGAAAACGTTCACTGGTTTGGCGAGGAAGTGGCCGCCAAGCTCAAGTGACCCAATGGCACGGGCGGAGCGGGTCAGCACTTCGGACTCCTTGACAGGGCCATGGAGGCCGAACATTCCGGTAGGCTCCATCATTTCCGATCCGGGACGCCACAGTGACTCAAATTCGCACCGCAGATGATACCGACACCCGGCTGATCCTCGATTCAATCGACCGGCTGCTTGAGCAGCATGTGAAGCCACACGTTCAGCGGATGGAACATGAGGATGAATGGCCCGCCGAAATCGTGGAGCGCATGGCCCAGATAGGCCTGTTTGGCGCCACGATCGCCTCGGAATATGGCGGGCTGGGCCTTTCAGCATCGGTCTATACCCAGATCGTCGAACGTGTGTCTCGCGTCTGGATGTCGCTCTCGGGCATATTCAACACCCACCTGATCATGGCTACCGCGATCCAGCGCTCCGGCACCGAAGAGCAGAAGCAACGCTTCCTGCCGCGCATGGCATCGGGCGAAATGCGCGGCGCACTCGCCCTGACCGAGCCCGATTGCGGCACCGACCTGCAGGCAATCCGCACGACAGCGGAGCGCAGCGATGATGCCAGCTATATCGTCAACGGCACAAAGATGTGGATCACAAATGCCGCCAACGGCCATGCCGTGGCGCTGCTCGTAAAAACCGACCCGGCGGCCCAGCCGCGCCACAAGGGCATGAGTCTCCTGATTGCGGAGAAAGGCGATGGCTTCACCGTCAAGCGCAAGCTGCAAAAGCTTGGCTACAAGGGCATCGACACCGCCGAGATCCAGTTCAGCGATTATCGCGTCCCTGCGGACTGTCTGATCGGCGGCATCGAAGGCAGGGGGCTGCAACAAGCCCTGCAAGGGCTGGAACTGGGCCGCATCAATGTTGCCGCACGCGGCGTTGGCCTGGCTCAGGCAGCTCTGGACGAAGCGGTCTCCTACAGTCAGCTGCGCAATACTTTTGGCAAGCCGATTTGCGAGCATCAGGCGATCCAGCTCAAGCTGGCCGACATGGCAACCAAAGTGGAAGCGTCCCGCCTGCTTACGCAGCAGGCCGCCAATGCCTATGACCGGGGCGAGCGATGCGACATGGAAGCTGGGATGGCCAAATATTTTGCGACGGAAACCGCCATGTTCTGCGCCGATGAGGCAATGCGCATCCACGGCGCCTACGGATATTCGAAGGAATTCCCGGTCGAGCGGCTCTACCGCGATGCACCGCTGCTGGTGATCGGAGAAGGTACGAATGAGATGCAGCGCATCATCATCGCCCGCAAGCTGATCGAACGAAACCGGGTGTGAGTTTCCAGCGCCGAATTCAGATCAGACTCAAATTCAGATCAAACTCCGGGGCAATAATTCAGTCGCAGCGTATCTGATCAACCTGGAATGAATGGTTCTCAAGGCCCTGCAGCATCCAATCGCACATCAGGTCTGTACACCGGCGGCTGAGTAGTCCGGCAATATCGCCATCACCATTGGCGATCGCGCGGGCGAACCTGGCTCGCAACTTGCGGTAGACCGCCATATTATCCAGCTGGCGAAACATTTGCTTGTCATTGCGCTGTGCATGGGCGGAAAAATCGGTCGTGATCGCAACCATGAGCTCAAGCACATGATTATCGGCCATTTTGGCAAGGAAACTGATGAAGTCGCGCTCACTTCTCAGGAAATTCATGTAACCGCGCTCATCCTGCTCATCGACGAAATGCTCATCGCGTTCGGCCATTTGCCTGAGATCGGAGATCATTTCAGGATCGCGATTTTGTGATGCCAGCCTGGCAAGTTCGCCATAGAACATCGGCATGAGCGGGGTGAGTTCGACATAGCTCGCATTGCGGGACCGCAAATAGACGGCTGCCATACGGCTCACGCTCAGGCTACCGGGCCTGCGCGCAAAATACCCGCCGCCTACGCCGCGCCGGACACGGATAAGATGCTCCTGAGCAACCCTGGCAGAAGCCTGTCGTAAAGTTGGCTTGCTTACGCCAAGCCGGGCGACGAGATCATCTTCCGACCCAAGAAAGTCGCTTTCGCATTTGGCCAGAGAAATTTCACGAAGTGACTGGGCCGCGGTGTCGACTGCGGAATCCGCCTTCCCCTCGTCGACTTGCTTAGCACCTGACGCCAAATCAAAAACCCCTTCGACCGTTCCACTTTTTTCCTGACAGCCGCAAATGCAGCTGCGCCGTCATGTTCATATACAGCTTTCGCACGAGAACGAGACTGAAATCCCCAAATAGATGGAGAAATTACCCAGATAGCCGTTTCGCAGGCTTCCCGAGCAAAAATGCCCGAAACCGCATTCAGTGCGCGATTGCAAAATGGTTTTGCTGGAAACGCTGCGGGCCGTAAGGTGTGCAAGGCATCAAAAGGATTACAAAGCGCATGCGCTATTTGCACACCATGGTCAGGGTACGCGACCTTGAAGAATCGATCGATTTCTACGTCAACAAACTTGGTCTTGAGCAAATCGGCCGCCATGATGTTGAAGCAGGGCGCTTCACGATCGTCTTTCTGGCCCCAGCGGGCCAGAAAGAGGCGCCGGTCGAACTCACCTACAACTGGGATCCGGAAAAGTATGATGGCGGCCGTAATTTTGGCCACCTCGCTTATGCGGTGGATGACATTTATGGCAAATGCGCGGACCTGATGGCCGCCGGCGTCACCATCAGCCGGCCACCGCGTGATGGACGCATGGCCTTCGTTCGCTCGCCCGATGGCATCTCTGTGGAGCTAATTCAGGAAGGCGGCGCATTGGAACCGGCCGAGCCCTGGAAATCCATGCCGAATACCGGCGAATGGTAATGCATCAGGGCCTTGTTCGCCCGATTCATGTCAGCCGTCCCTAGCCCATTCAAGCGCTTTCACATGGTCCGCCGCGCATTCGGCCAGTGCGACAAGATCGTATCCGCCTTCGAGCAAGGATATGACGCGGCCCCGGCAATGATGTGTGGCAAGTGCCACCAATTCGCGCGTCAGCCAGCCAAAGTCATCCGTTTCGAGCAGGAATTGCGCAAGCGGATCGCGCGCGTGTCCGTCAAAACCAGCAGAAATCAGCAGCATTTCAGGCGCGAACTCGTCAATTGCAGGCAGCAAATCGCGCTGCCAGGCATCCCGAAATTCCTTAGTCCCAGTCCCGGAGGGCAGAGGCGCATTGACGATGTTGCCCGAGGCACCACTATCTTCCGCCCCGCCCGTTCCAGGGTAGAAAGGGCTCTGATGACTTGATGCGAAAAACAAATCGTCATCGTCCCAGAATGCGGCCTGCGTCCCGTTGCCGTGATGAACGTCGAAATCGGCCACAGCAATCCGCGTGACACCCCAGCGATCGCGCGCATGTTGGGCCGCGATCGCGACATTGTTGAACAAGCAGAATCCCATTCCGCGTGCCGGTTCGGCATGGTGGCCGGGCGGGCGCACTGCGGCAAAAGCGGCATTGGCCCTGCCCGCCATAACAAGATCCACGGCCCTGATCGCGCCGCCAGCAGCCCGCAGCGCTGCTTCGACACTGCCGGAACTGAGCACCGTGTCAGCATCGAGCGCCAGATGCTCGCCTTCTGTCACCTCCAGTTCGAGCAATTGTTCAACGTAACCACGATCATGGACCCGGCCGATCTGCTCCGCGGTCGCTCTGGGTGCATTTTCGCGCATCAGCTTTGGGAACCGCTCCTCGTCCAGCGCCGCAAGAACCACGCTCAGCCGGCCGATACGTTCAGGATGACCGGGGCCGGGATCATGACCAAGGCATGCATCGTGAGTCACAAGGGCAGTGGTCATCTTCGCAGCTCAAACTCCGTTCACAGCTGGCTGGCCGCAGACGGACTGCGCAGCTGGATCAACGGGCAAGGCACTTCGCGCGCAGGTTCCATTATTGATCGGCGCGCGATCCGGACAGCTAGATCCCGAACCGGTCGCGATATTCGCTGAACGCCTCGTTGATCTTCTTTTCACTCAGCCCGTATTCCTCAAGCGAATAACTGTGCGTGCCATGCGCGCCCTTTGCGTTTCGCTGGTGATAGTCCTCAAGCCGCACCCGCAATTTCGCGTCGATCTTGAAGCCGAGCTGATCGTATAGCTGCTCAAAAGTTCCGATCGGGTCGGCCACAAGATCGCGGTTATAGACATCAAGGAAACGGTCCTCGCCAAGCTTGTCGCGCGCGCGCATGGCAATCTGCATCCCGCGGCTCCAGAACTCCAGACACCGCCTACCGATCCAGGCTTTGTCCACGGTGCCGGGCTCACAGACCATATTATACAACATGTCATACATGCTCGCGATCGAGGGGATCGTCTTGGTCGGCTCACGATGAGTCATGATGATTCTGGAATCGGGATAGCGTTCGGCGAATGCTTCGAAGCGAAGCAGATGCGGCGGTGCCTTCAAGAGCCAGAAGTTGGGCGGACGACGCCATTGCAACAGCTTGAGCAGCCTCTCATGCAAGCGATAGACCGACCGGAAATCATCGGCGATATACCAATCGAGATATTCCTGGCGCATCGGGTAGCGTGCGTGGAATTGCCGCATGTCATAGCCAGCAATGGCGACCAGATCCTCCTCTGGCCCATCGGGGTCATACAAGTGAATTGACTGGTCCATCATCGCGCTGCGCTCCCGCGCCGCTATCGCACGGGGATCGCGGTCTTCCTCGCCAAAGACCGGGGGCGGAAGAGGCTCGCGCAGCTCCCAGTCACGCGTATAGCGAAATCGCGGATCGAGACCGAGCATGGCCAGTGTTGCGGTGGTCCCCGATCGTGGCACGCTGGTTACAAGCAGCGGCCCCTTGATCTCCTGCTCCTCGATTTCAGGATTCCGGGATAGGAAATCCTCGATCCGAAACCGCATAATCAAGTCATTCACGATAGTTTCGCTCACGGAGGCCTTGGCCTCAGCGGTCATCGGCGCTGCGGCAAAAGCGGCCAGGGTCACTTCCAGCCCCTCGCGCAAGCTGGCATCGCATTCACCAGAATAAGACGTCGCTTCGCGCGCCCGCGCAATCACCGCATCTGCTGTCAACATCGTCACGCCCCGCACCTTCTCATTCTCGGCCAGTTTGAACGGTGCCGGTCATCGGCGCGCCGTTCTTTGAATAAACAGCAGCATTGCTTAACGAGCAAGTCAACGCGCATCGGGTGCCAAACGAGCCTTTGCAAGCTGCGCCTCTGCAAGCTCCCGCATTCCGTCGCGCCAATGCACCTTGCAAGGGCCCGTAATCGCCATGCGCCTGGTATTGTCGTTGACCACGCTGCGCTGCGCCCCGGGGAACTCACGCACCTCAACCATTGGCTTTACGTTCAGGATCTCACCGAAGAAAGCGCACAGATCCTGCGCCGGAACTGGCTCGTCCCCGCCCCAGTTCACGATTGTCGCAGGCACCGAAGCGGCTTCAAGCAAAGCCGGGATCTGATCGAAGATGTCCCTGTAATGGATGAAGGAATAGGGGTTGGGGTCCCAGCGCAGAGTCACCGGCAGCCCTTCTCTTATGGAATTGAAGAGATGTCCGGGCAGTCCTCCTGACCCGGTCGAGCCATAAGCTGCATTCATCCGCGCGATCACAATCGGCAAGCCAAACTGACGCGCGCAAGTGCGCGCTACCCCTTCCTGGATCAGCTTGGAAAGGCCGTAAGTCGGCATGCCGGGGAGCTGGGAATCGCCGAGCCGATCGGTTTCCGCGTAAGGGTGCCAGGGGTCCTCGTGGGGATGATAAACACTTGTCGATGACATCACGAGCACCGCCTTGGCCTTGCGGCAATGGCTTAGCAGAAGGCCCGTACCTTCGGCATTGACCCGCAGGACCGAGTCAAAATCTTCGCCCCCGCCAATTGATGCAGCGAGGTGAAGAACATAGTCGAAGTCGTCCGGAAGATCGGTAAAATCGCCGGTGCCAAGGTCAACCTTCAAGGTCTTCACGCCGAGCGCATCAACCTTTGCCCTGTCATCGGGATTGTTGAAGCGCGCAATGCCCCAGACCTCGTTGTCCTTTGCAAGCTCGCGGCAGAGCGGAAATGCGATGTTTCCTCCCGGCCCTGTCACGAGAATCTTCTCGCCCTTCAGCATCGGCGCCCCTCTTTTTGCGCAGCAATTGCCAATCTTGCGATCAACCTGATCGCCCGCG
>JAHRVR010000067.1 GCA_019090585.1 Sphingomonadaceae bacterium | reverse complement strand
TCGAAGCGCAAGGCGACCGGTCAGTTTCAATCTTGTGCGATCTGCAAGGCCCCAAGCTTCGCGTCGGCGAGTTCAGGGACGGCGAGGCCTTCCTTCGCCACGGTGCTCATTTCACGCTCGACCGCAATCCGGAACCAGGCGACGACACGCGCGTCTGCCTGCCCCACCCCGAATTGTTCGAAATTCTCGATAAGGGCGAACGCCTGCTAATCGACGATGGCAAGCTTCGCCTGCGGGTGATCCGCGCCGAGAAAGACGAGATCCTGTGCAGTGCCGAGGTTGGCGGGCGTATTTCCAACCGCAAGGGCGTAAACGTTCCTGATACGGTCATTCCCGTTCCCGCCCTCACCGCCAAGGACCGCCGCGACATGGCCTTCGCCATAGAGCACGAGGCAGACTGGATTGCCCTGTCTTTCGTGCAACGGCCCGAAGATGTTGCTGAAGCGCGGCGTCTGATGGGCGGATATGGTGCGCTGATAGCAAAGATCGAAAAACCATCAGCCGTGCGGCACATCGATGAAATCATCGAACTGTCCGACGGCATCATGGTGGCGCGCGGCGATCTTGGCGTCGAGCTGAATCCTGAGGAAGTCCCGCCGCTCCAGAAACGTCTGATCGAGGCTGCGCGGGCAACTGGCAAACCGGTAGTGGTGGCAACACAAATGCTCGAATCCATGATCGAGCATCCCACCCCGACCCGCGCCGAAGTCTCCGACGTCGCCAATGCCGTTTATGATGGCGCCGACGCGGTCATGCTTTCCGCCGAAACTGCGGCGGGGGACTGGCCCGAGGAAGCCGTAACAATCATGGATCGTATCGCTGGCCATGTTGAAGGCGACCGAACATATTCTGAGCGCATCCACAACGCCGATACGCCGCCCGATGCCACCATGGCTGACGCGCTTGCCCTTTCCTGCGCGCGAATTGCCGATACGCTGCCCATCGAAGGTATCATCGTTTTTACCGGAACGGGCTCTACCGCACGGCGCGTGGCTCGTGAGAGACCAAAAGCGCCGATGCTGGTCCTTACGCCCAATCAGTCGACGGCACGCCGGGTCGCACTGTTGTGGGGCGCGCATGCTATCATAACAAAGGACATCGGTAGCTTCGAGGAGATGATCGCCAAAGGTAAACGCATGGCGCTGCGCCATGGTTTTGGTGAAGTCGGATCGCGGCTTATCACTTTGGCCGGTGTCCCTTTCGGCACACCGGGATCAACCAACCTGATCCACGTCGTGACACTGGCAGGCAATGAACTGACCAATCGCGAAAGTTGACTTCGCAGTTGCAACATTCTTGAACGACGCCCGGTTGCAATTCATCTTTTCCGGCCCTAGGCGCGCCCCGGAACCCAATTTAATCGGGTGATTGAACTGAGGAATACTGAGCTAGAAAGTTGGGGAATATGTTGAATTATCGCCTTTCCGGCCTGCTCCTTGCAGGTGCGAGCCTGCTGGCAGCCACCAACGCCCTGGCCGCACAAGCCGCGCCGCAGCAAGGCGGCCAGGACAGCCAGGACAGCGACGAGCGCATCATCATTGTCTCGATCAAGAATCCCAATGCTGATCTGCTGGGCTATGCGGGCAGCGCGACCACCGTCGATGACGAAGAGCTGGACAACCGCCAGGTGCAGGACTTGTCATCGCTCAGCTATGTCGCACCCAACGTCTCGCTGGACACGGTCGGCACTTTCAAGGGCGTCGCCAATTTCTCGATCCGTGGCCTTGGAATTAACAGTTCAATCCCGTCGATCGATCCGGCGGTCGGGCTGTTCGTCGACGGCGTTTATATGGGTGTCAATGCAGGCACCGTCTTCGACCTGCTCGATGTCGAGAGTGTCGAAATACTGCGCGGGCCGCAGGGCGTAGCCTTCGGGCGCAACACCACCGGCGGCGCTGTGCTCGTGCGCACTGCCGATCCAAGCCGGGAATGGCTGGCCCATACCTCGCTTGCATTCGAAGGCCCGGTCGACAAAGGGCGCGGCGCACCAATGGTGACAGCACGCGCTGTAATCTCCGGTCCGTTGCAGGACAATTTGGCGTTCCGCCTGGGCATACTGCACAGCAACGACGGCGGCTATTTCAGGAACGATTTCACCGGACAGGATTTCGGCACAAGCGAAACCACCGTCGTTCGCGGCGGACTGACCTTCGAATCGAGCGAGCGCCTGACGCTCACCGTGAAAGGCGAATATACCGACAGCCATGGCGACGGCGCGAGCACGCATAACAATGGACAGTTCGGGCGCGATTCCTTCGATCTTTCAGTGGACCAGGAAGGCTTTTACCGCAGCAAGAACACATTCGCCGTGCTGCGCGCCGAATATGATCTCGACATCGGCGTCATCACCAACATCACCGGCTGGCGCGAATATGAGCTGCACACCCGCAACGACATTGATTCGTCGCCTGCCACGATTTTTGAATCCGATACCGGCACGGGTCAGGAGCAGTGGTCAAACGAGCTCTATTATGCCGCCGATTTCGGCACACTGGCATTGACGCTGGGCGGCTACATTTTCCACCAGGACATCACTTACGACGAATCGCGCGACTTGTCGGGAATTGGCGTCGGTTTCCAGAATGGCGGCGGACGGCAGGGGCACGATGTGTACGGCCTCTATGGCCAGATGGATTACGATCTTGCCCGCTCCCTTACCGTCAGCGCCGGGCTGCGCTGGTCACGCGAGGAAAAAGACGCGAAGATCACGTATGTCAGGCCTCGCGATGCCTGCTCTGCGATGGCCGCCACTTGCCCCACTTCAGGGATCAATTCCGTCACATCGGAGAACAATGGCTTCACCGATTCGGCCAGCTGGAGCAATCTGAGCCCGCGTATTGTGCTGACTTATCGGCCTGCCGATGACACCAGCCTCTATACCAGCTGGACGCGCGGCTACCGCTCCGGCGGATACAACCTTCGTATCACCCAGCCCGACGCGTTCGAGCAAATCTCGTCCGACCTTGGCTCCCCCGCTTTTAATGCAGAGCGGGTGGACAGTTTCGAAGCCGGTGCAAAATGGCGGTCCAGTGACCGGCGTGCGCGCATCAATGCCGCTGTGTTCTGGATGGAAGTGGATGATCTTCAGCGTGAAATAAACATCCCCAGCGCGTCCTCGGGCCTGGCGCAATCGGTTTACAACACGGCCGATGCGCAGATCCGGGGCGCTGAGATCGAAGCGGAGTTCAAACTCAGCAGTTCGATCCAGCTATCGGCGAACCTTGGCTATATCGATGCGCGCTACAAACGCGCCTTTTTCGATATCGATTCAAGCGGTGTGCTCGATGCCGGTGATCTCTCTCTCGAACTGCCGCGCGCACCGGAATGGACCTGGGGCGGCGGGCTGACCTATTCGGCCCCGCTCACCGGGAAAGCGAGCCTGTTCGCGAACACCTTTTTCCAGCATCGCAGCCGCTATGCCTATACAGACAACAACTGGGGGTACAATTCACCGTCCGACCGGCTCGAAGCCAGTATCGGCATCAGTCTGGTCGATCCAGATCTCAGCTTCACGCTGTTTGGACGAAATCTGCTCGACGAGGTCCAGTTCGGCGGGGACACACAGCTGCCCTTCGCAGGGGGAGAACTGTCGGACGGTAACAACCGGCCTTTCGATCCCAATCCGGCTTCCGGCACATTCTCACCCGTGTTCAAAGGACGCGTGCTCGGTCTGGAAGTGTCCCTGGATTTCTGAGGCTGACAGGAGCAATCCCGGCACAGTTGCAGATGTCCTGACGATCTGACGCCAATCCGCTTCATCCTGTCAGCGCCGCTCCCCGAACAAGGCGCTGCCCACCCGCACATGGGTGGCACCCAGCATGACGGCGGTTTCATAATCGCCGCTCATGCCCATGGAGAGCTTTTCCAGTCCGTTGTCCGCCGCGATCTTCGCCAACAGAGCAAAGAAGGGCGCCGGTTCGACCCCGAAGGGCGGAACGCACATCAGGCCGATGAGGGGAACATTCGCGCCGCGCGCCTGTTCCAGCAGCGCGGGAACATCGGCGATCGCACAGCCGCCCTTCTGATCTTCCCCGCCGATATTCACCTGAACAAAACACGGAACCTGACGCCCGGCCTTGTCCATTGCTTTGGCCAGCGCCTTGAGCAGTGACGGGCGGTCAAGCGAATGGATGCAATCGAACAGAGCAAGCGCATCCTCGGCCTTGTTGGACTGCAACTGGCCGACGAGGTGAAGCGACAGATCCGCATGTCGTTCCAACAGTTCTGGCCACTTGCCTTGCGCTTCCTGCACCCGGTTTTCACCGAACACACGGTGCCCGGCCTCTATCAGCGGGACGACGCGTTCGGACGGCTGGGTCTTGGAAATGGCAACCAGCTCAATTTCGGAGGGATCGCGTTTGGCAAGCGCTGCGGCATTGGCAATGCGGGTGCGAACATCGTCAAGGGCACCATGTGAAGAGTCTGGGGCTGGCTGATCCATGGCGCGCTGCTATAGCGTCTTGATGGCGAACCGCTACCCGCTGCGCACCGAAATTCCCGACATCTGGCTGATCAGCGATGCGCGCAATGATGCGAGGCTGGAAACGGCGCTTGCCCATCTACCGCACGGTTCAGGCCTGATCTTCCGGCATACCCACCTTGATGAGCGCAGGCGGCGAGCGCGATTTGCAAAACTAGCGCGGATTGCGCGGATGCGCGGCCACCTTGTTATCCTGTCCGGATCAGCCGCCCTCGCTCGCCAGTGGGGTGCCGATGGTGCTTATGGCCCTGCTGGGCTGTTGGCCCGCGGTCCGGCCTGCCTGCGCCTCGTCACTGCGCATGGCCTTCACGAGATCGGCAAGGCCCACCGTGCGCGCGCCGATGCGCTTTTGCTATCTCCCGTCTTTCCGACCCGCTCGCATCCCGGCGCGGACGCGCTTGGAGCCACGCGCTTTCGCCTGCTTGCCAGCCGCGCGCTGGTTCCCACTATTGCGCTTGGCGGGATGACCAGAAGGCGCGCAAAAGCCATCGGATGGAAAAAATGGGCCGCGATTGATGGGCTTTGAAGCCAAAACGCACGAGAATAGCCAGAGATTTTTCGCAAAAGATCATGCGACCACAAGGACATAAGCCTGAACTGAGTCCTTGGATTCATTCAGATTCTTGACGCGGAGTCACCCTTTGGCGCATTATCACCTCCTGTCTGGGGATTTAATGATGGCAACACGCGTGAGCGCAAGACGGCGTACGGCAAAAACGGACTGGCGCGCGGTCCTGCGGCGCAGCGTCCGCCGGGCCAGCGAACTGGCCGGTGCAGTCGTGCTTTTCGCAGCGATGATCTTCCTGGCACTGGCGCTCGTCTCTTATCAGCAGACTGATCCTTCTGCCTCTACGGCGGCGGGCGGACCGGTGCAGAACTGGATGGGTATTGCCGGCGCCTGGGCTTCTGAGCGCGCACTGTTTCTGTTCGGCCCGGTCTCAGTGCTGTTTCTCCCCCTGCTTTACGTATTCGCGCGCAAGTTGTGGCGGCTTGTTGAAGAGGAAGACGGCCTGGCCGAACCTTCCGACCAGCGCTGGTGGCGCCCGATCGGTTTACTGCTGTTTGCCATGGCCCTGATCTCCACGGTGCTGTCGCTCACTTTCACGCAGCCCGGCGGGACTCTTCCTGCCTCAATGGGCGGAATTACAGGCCTGTTGGGCGCAAAGGCGATTACGGCCCTTACCGGCCTGCTTCCGCAAGTAGCGCAGGGATGGGCCGTGCTCGGCACCGGGCTAGTCTGCCTTGTCGCGGGATGCGCGATCGCGGGCCGCGTCTTTGCGCTTGACTGGCGCGCCATGCTCACCCTTCCGCAAGCACTTGGTCGTCATCGCAGGCAAGTTCCATCGGGCGCGCCGCCCCATGCCACTCCGCATGCCGAGGATAGAATATCGCCGCTACCGCGCGCGCGCCTGCCGGTGGAAAAGCCGCGCAAGCCGCCACAGATCGTCGATCCGACCAGCCCGGCAAAGCCCGCGCCAATCAGCACGAAGAGCAGGCAAAAGGATCTGTTCGACAAATATGAACTACCCAGCGTCGAACTGCTTGCCGAACCGCCAGTCAATTCAGGCCAGAAGATCGACAAACTCAGTCTTGAGCGCAACGCCCGCCTGCTTGAAACCGTGCTCGACGATTTCAACGTCAAGGGCGAGATCACAGCGGTGCGCACCGGCCCGGTCGTTACCATGTACGAGCTGGAACCCGCGCCCGGCATCAAGGCCAGCCGTGTAATCGGCCTTGCCGACGATATCGCCCGTAATATGAGCGCGATTTCCGCGCGCGTATCCTCCATTCCCGGCCGCACCGTAATGGGCATCGAATTGCCCAATGCCGACCGTCAGATGGTCTCTTTCAAGGAAATGGTCAGCTGCGAGGCCTTTGCCAACCACAAGGGCATGTTACCCATCATCCTGGGCAAGGACATCGCAGGCGAGCCGGTCGTCGCGGATCTGGCCGCCATGCCGCATCTGCTGGTGGCCGGCACCACCGGATCAGGCAAATCCGTCGGCCTCAACTGCATCCTGCTCTCGCTGCTCTATCGCCTTACGCCGCAGCAATGCCGCCTGATCCTCGTCGATCCCAAAGTGTTGGAACTCAAGAGCTACGACGACATCCCGCACTTGCTCTCGCCCGTCGTCACAGAGCCGCCCAAGGCTGTGCGCGCGCTGAAATGGGCGGTCGAGGAGATGGAAAAGCGCTATCGCATGATGAGCGAGATCAGCGTGCGCAACATCGCTGGCTTCAACGATAAAGTCCGCGCCGCCGCCGCGAAAGGCAAGCCGTTGGGCCGCCGGGTGCAGATCGGCTTCGAACCCGATACTGGCGAGGAGATTCACGAGGAAAACCAGCTCGATTATGAAGTGCTGCCACAGATTGTGCTGATCGTCGATGAACTGGCGGATCTCATGGTCACGGTCGGCAAGGAAATCGAAGTGCTGATCCAGCGCCTCTCGCAAAAGAGCCGCGCGGCAGGTATCCACCTGATCATGGCAACCCAGCGACCCTCGGTCGACGTCATCACCGGGGTCATCAAAGCAAACTTGCCCACCCGCATCAGCTTTGCCGTAACCAGCCGAATCGATTCGCGCACCATTCTGGGCGAGCAGGGCGCCGAACAGCTGCTGGGCAAGGGCGACATGCTTTACAAACCCAACACCGACCCGATCAAACGCGTCCACGGGCCTTTCGTCAGCGACGAGGAAGTCGAACAAGTCGCCAAATACTGGCGCTCACTGGGCTCGCCCGAATATATCGATTCGGTCACAGAGGAACCCGAGGACGGCGGTTTCGGGTTCGATGATGTCGATGCAGCGTCGGACAGCCCGGAAGAGCGCAAATACCGGCAAGTCTGTCAGCTGGTGTTCGAAAGCCAGAAGGTTTCGGCAAGCTGGATCCAGCGGCAGATGGGCGTGGGTTACAACACCGCTGCAAAATGGGTTGAGAGGATGGAGGCAGACGGTTTTGTCGGACCAGCCAACCATGTCGGCAAACGCGACATCTACCGGGATGAGATGGGCAATCCGCTCTAAAGAACGTGAATCGTGAATCGCAATTCGCCGTCCGCATCTGCGCGCTTTCCTGCGAGTACCGGCCCGGCTTGCTTGGAGTCCGCAGGGCAAGGCGCTAGAGAGCCGTCCTGCACTTCTTTTTTGCCAAGAAACCCGGATGCACCCTGGTATGACCGAGCCCAAACTGCCGATCTGCGTTGCCGCGCTTTACAAGTTCGCGCCCTTTGCCGATCACGCCGCCTTGCGCGAACCTTTGTCAAAAGTCTGCCTGGCGGGCGGCGTCAAAGGCACGCTGTTGCTTGCGCATGAAGGGATAAATGGCACGATAGCAGGCTCTGACGAAGGTATCGGACAAGTGCTCGATCACATCCGCACCTTGCCGGGTTGCGCCGATCTGGACGTGAAATTCTCAGGCGCGCCGTCCATGCCATTTCACCGTATGAAAGTGCGCCTGAAAAAGGAAATCGTCACGATGGGCCAGCCGGATATCGATCCGCTGGCCAGCGTAGGCCGCTACGTCCCGCCAGAGGACTGGAACGCGCTGATTTCCGATCCCGAAACCATCGTGATCGACACCCGCAATGACTATGAAGTGGAAGTTGGCAGCTTTTCCGGTGCGATAGACCCCAAAACGCAGACCTTTCGCGATTTCCCTGCATGGTTCCGCTCAGAACGCGAGCGCCTGATGGGCCAGGGCAAATCTCCGAAAATTGCCATGTTCTGCACCGGAGGCATCCGCTGCGAAAAATCGACCGCATTCGTGAAAGCCGAAGGGGTGGACGAGGTCTATCACTTGCAAGGCGGCATCCTGAAGTATCTTGAAACGATCCCTGCGGAACAGAGCCTTTGGGAAGGCGAATGCTTCGTGTTCGACCAACGCGTAACCGTGGGCCATGGGCTCGTGCCGGGCAACTACGGCCAGTGCCATGCCTGCCGCAGGCCCGTTAGCGAAGCAGACAGCAAATCGCCGCTGTTCGAAGTTGGCGTAAGCTGCCCCGCCTGCCACGATGAACGCACCGACAAGCAGCGCATCACATACCGCGAGCGCCAAAAACAGGAAGCGCTGGCCGCCCAGCGCGGAGAAGCACACATCGGAGCTCGGTACGGCGCTGCTCAAACCGATGAGCGATAAGCCCCTCCTCTACAGTTTCCGCCGTTGCCCTTATGCGATGCGCGCAAGGTTGGCCCTGCTGGCAAGCGGCACGGTGTGCGAAATCCGCGAAGTAAAACTGGCCGCCAAGCCCGACGAACTGATCGCGGAATCCCCCAAGGCAACAGTGCCGGTGCTGGTGCAAAATGATGGCACGGTGATCGATCAGAGCCTGCTCATCATGCATTGGGCACTGACGCGCCGCGATCCCGGCAAGTGGCTGGAATGCGAAGATACCGCTCTGATCGCGACAAATGACGGGCCGTTCAAGCACCACCTTGATCGCTACAAATATCCCAACCGCCATGATTCGAACCCACAGGAACACCGCGCGGCAGGACTGGAGCTGCTTACCGTGCTGGACAGCAAACTGGCATCACAGGCGAACTTGGGCGGCGCGGCGATGGGGATCACCGATGCCGCGATCTTTCCCTTCGTGCGGCAATTCGCGAACACAGACCGCGCATGGTTTGACAGCCAGCCAGTGCCGGCGCTGCAAGCATGGCTGGAACGTCATCTTGCCTCAGACCTGTTCGCCGCGATTATGGTGCGGCTAAAACCATGGCAGGACGGCGACGAACCGATTACATTTCCTGCCTGAGTGGGAGCAGACCGGTTTCGCAAACCCGGAAAATTGCCCCTTTTTTGGATAAATCCGGATCAGAGACCAAGCTGCCAGAGAATGAAAGCGAACTCCTCGGCGGTTTCCCGCAAGGATTCGAACCGCCCGGATTTGCCGCCATGCCCGGCACCCATATTGGTTTTCAGCAAGAGCTCGTTTTCGTCGGTTTTCATCTCACGCAACTTTGCCACCCACTTGGCCGGCTCCCAATATGTAACGCGCGGATCATTCAGCCCGGCGGTCACCAGCATCGGCGGATACCCCTGAGCCGTTACGTTATCATACGGGCTGTAGGAACGGATCAGCTCGAATGCTGCCTTATCCTCGATTGGATTGCCCCATTCGGGCCATTCGCCCGGCGTAAGCGGTAAGCTCTCGTCCAGCATCGTTGCCAGCACATCGACAAAGGGAACATCCGCAACCACTGCGCCAAACAGCTCTGGGTCGGAATTGACCACCGCGCCCATCAGCTCTCCGCCGGCAGAGCCGCCTGAAATGGAAATGCGCCCCGCCTGTGTATGCCCCTTTTCGATCAGCGCCTTGGCGACATCGACGAAATCGTTGAACGTGTTGGTCCGGCGCTCAAGTTTGCCCGCCTTGTACCAGGCCCGGCCAAGATCATCGCCGCCGCGGATATGAGCAATCGCATAAGCAAACCCACGATCGACCAGCGACAGCCGCGCGGTCGAAAATCCGGGATCGATGGCAATGCCGTAGGCTCCATAGCCATAAAGGTGGAGCGGTCCGTCCGGCTCTCTGTCCTTACGCATGACGACACTGACCGGAACCACGGTGCCATCACGCGCGGTCACTTCCAGCCGCTCGGTCCGGTAAAGCGCGGCATCATAGCCGGAAGGGATTTGCTGAACCTTGAGCACATCGAGACAGCGGTCCACCACGTCGTAATCATAGACCGTCGCAGGGCTGACCATCGACTGGTAAGACAGGCGCAGGCGATCCATTGCCCATTCCGGATTATCGGACAGACCCGCGCTATAGCTTGCTTCGGGGAAGGCAATGGGTTCGATACGTCCCGGATTGTCGTAATAGCGGATCTCGATCTGGTCGAGCCCGGCGCGGCGCCCCTCGATTGTGTAGAAATCGCGGAACAGATCAAACCCGGTCAGGTAGAATGCGTCCGATCCTTCGATCAGCGTGGTCCATTCGGCGGGGCTGTCCAGCGGCGCCGTCGCCAACCGGAAATTCTCATGCGTGTCGTTGGCATGGATGTAAAGCAGGCCGCCGCGCTCTTCGGCATCATATTCAACGCCCTTCTCGCGCGGGCGAACCAGCAGGGGTTCCGCCAGCGGATCTGCCGCCGGGATCAGGCGCACTTCACTTGTCTCGTGATCGCTGGCCGAAACGATCAGCCATTTTTCATTGGCTGAAAGTGATGAGCCGACGCGAAATCCCTCGTCATCCTCATGATACAGTTCGACATCTTCGGCTGTTGGCTTGCCCAGCCAATGCAACCGCGCATTGTCCGTGCGCCAGTTCTCATTGGCCAGCGAATAGACAATGCCGGTATCGCCTGCGACCCAGATCAGAGAGGACAGCGTGCCCGGAATCTCGTCAGGCAACAGCTCGCCTGTAGTCAGATCCTTGATACGCGCGGTGAAACGCTCCGACCCATTGTCATCGATCGCGTAAGCCAGCAGCTTGCCATCGTGGCTGACAGACATCGCTCCCAGCCGGAAATAGTCCTTGCCTTTGGCGAGCGCCACTTCATCGAGGATCAGCTGATCGGCGCTGCCATCTTCAACAGCCCCAACCGGGCGGCGCCACCATTTCTGATATTCCGCGCCTTCCTCGAACTCGATCCAATAGAGATAGTCGCCATCCTTTTGCGGGACTGACTTGTCAGCCTCCTTAATCCGGCCGCGCAGCTCCTTGAACAGGGATTCGACCGTGTCCTTGCGCGGTGCCATGCGCGTTTCGAACCACGCGTTCTCGGCTTCGAGATGACCAAGCACCTCTTTATCCGAAACCTGCGGATAACCGGGATCGCGCAGCCAGGCATAATCGTCCGAAACTGTGATGCCGTGATGGGAATAGCTGCGGGGTTTTTTCTTCGCCACTGGCGGCTGGGTAGCGTCATTCATAGCCCGGTCCTATGGTGGCTTTCAGGAAGGACTTCAACCATGCTGATGAACACCCCCGCGGCTCTTGCCTCAGCCCGTCTCGGCGGTTTGCGCAAGGAACTTGCACGCCGGGAGCTAGACGGTTTCGTGATCCCGATTTCCGACGAGCATATGAGTGAATATGTCGGCGCCTATGCCCAGCGGCTGATATGGCTTACCGGATTCGGCGGATCGGCCGGAACCGCCGCGGTGCTGACCGACCCGGCGCGCAGCCCCGCAGCGGCAATGCTTGTCGATGGACGCTATACGCTTCAGGTCCGCGATCAGGTCGACGGCGACCTTTACCAGTTTGAAAACGTGCCTGAGACCAGCGTGGCAAAATGGCTGGGTGAACACGCCCCGCAAGGTGCGCGGATCGGTTACGATCCCTGGCTGCACGGCAAACGCTGGGTGAAGGACGCGCAAGAGGCGCTTGAAAAACGTGAAGCGCAGCTGATTGCCGTGGACAGCAATCCCATCGATGCGGTCTGGGAAGACCAGCCAGAACCATCGACCCTGCCTGCATCTGTTCATGAAGAAAGCAACGCCGGCGAGACGAGCCAATCCAAGCGCGAAAAAGTCGCCGAGTGGCTGAATACAGAAGAACTGGACGCCGTCGTTATCTGTGCGCTCGATTCCATCGCATGGCTGCTCAACATCAGAGGCGAAGACATAGAGCGCACACCGGTTGTCCTTTCCAATGTCATCACCCACGCAGACGGCAGCGCCGAGCTGTTCATCGCCGCAGGAAAGGTCACGCCGCAGCTGCGCGCTCATCTCGGCGATGCGGTGTCGATCAGGCCGGACGGGGAATTCGGCAAAGGACTGGCCGCATTGTCCGGAAAGCGCATTGCAGCCGATCCCGGCTCCTGCGTGCAAGCGGTCTTCAATCGTCTGGAAGACTGCGACGCCAAAGTGGTCGAAAAGCCGGATCCATGCATGCTTCCCAAGGCCATAAAGAATGAAGTGGAACAAAGCGGACATCGCAGCGCACAAGCGCGCGACGGCGCTGCGGTAAGCCGGTTTCTGCATTGGCTCTCGATCGAGGGTTCGAAAGGCAGTGTCACAGAAATCTCCGCAGAAAAGAAGCTGCTGAGCCTGCGGAAAGAGTCAGGAAACCTGCGTGATCTGTCCTTCGACACGATATCGGGCAGCGGGCCAAACGGTGCCATCGTCCATTACCGCGTCAACGAGGAAACCAATCGCACTTTGGAACCCGGCAGCGTCTATCTCGTCGATTCCGGCGGACAGTATCCAGACGGGACGACCGACATTACCCGCACCGTCTGGATCGGGCCGCAAGAGCCTTTCGCAGAAGTGAAGGACCGCTTCACCCGCGTCCTCAAAGGCAATATCGCATTGTCGCTCACCGTCTTTCCCAAAGGCACCAAGGGCAGCCAGCTCGACGTGCTCGCGCGCCAGCACTTGTGGCAGAACGGCGTCGATTACGCCCACGGCACCGGTCACGGTGTGGGCAGTTTCCTTTCCGTCCATGAAGGACCGCAACGAATCGGCAAATCCTCCGGCGGGCAGAATGAACAGGCGCTACTTCCGGGGATGATCCTGTCCAACGAGCCGGGCTATTACAAGGCAGGCGAATACGGCATTCGCATCGAGAACCTGATGTTGGTCGAACCGCGTGAAATCACCGGAGCCGAGAGTGAATATTTCGGCTTCGAAGTCCTGACTTTCGCACCGATTGAGCGCAGGCTGGTCGATTTTGGGCTGCTTGCACCGCATGAACTGGCGTGGTGGAACGCCTATCACGCAAGAGTGCTTGAGATCATCGGACCTCAGCTCGAAGGCGAAGCGCTCGCATGGCTTGAGCAGGAATGCGAACAACAGTGAAAGGGCAGGGAAATTATACGCACCGCTGATGGAAGAGCAGAGTGCCAGGCCCACCTGCTTCATGTTCCCCGAACTTGCAGCCGGATGAACAGGTCCCGCCAATCGTGACAATTGGCGACAAATAACCCGATTACGGGCACAAACAGGCGACATTCGCCGCGTAGAAGTAAAATCAGAAAGTCGCAGGGCAAGAGTCCCCCCCTCTCCCTACCCCTTGCGGCTTTCACCTTAATTCCTTTGTGAGCAGTGACTGGAGATTATGATGAAAAAACTGACAATCGGCCTTTCCGCCCTGGCGATGACCATGACCGGAACCGCCTATGCAAACCACCACGGCGGCATGAAACCCAATGACGATGGCATCGTAACCCGGGCGGAGGCTCAGGCTCATATCGCCAAGAAGTTCGCGAAACTGGATGCAAACAACGACGGTATAATCAACGAAGCCGACCGCGAAGCACGGCACGAGGCACACCGAGCCAAGATGTTCGATGCGCTTGATGCCAATGGCAATGACCGGATCAGCCGCGAAGAGTTCATGACCTTCAAGCACGATGGCAAGCGTTCAAAGCACGGCAAGCATCACCGCATGGGCAAGCGCCACGGCGCCAAGATGATGAAGATGGCCGATACGAACAATGATGGCGCCATCAGCAATGCTGAATTTACAGCCGGCGCGCTCAAGCACTTCGACAAGACCGATGCCAATAACGACGGCGAGATCACCAAGGAGGAGCGCCAGGCCGCTCGGCAGGAAAGGCGCAGTAAGCGGCGCGAAAAGATGGATGAACGCTCTGCAAACTAAGCTTTGCACCTGTAAACCCTCATGAGCGAGGCCGACCAGACCAGCCTGCTTCTCGTCGATGACGAAGCGGCTCTGCGCGAGCCCCTGGCCGAGTATCTCTCGCGCCAGGGGTTCAGCGTAACTGAAGCGGAAAGCGCTGCCCATGCGCGCAGCCATTTGCGCGATGCAACGCCCAGCCTTGTCCTGCTGGACATCATGATGCCGGGTGAGGACGGGCTGTCCCTTTGCCGCCACCTGGTCGAAACCCGCGACATCCCCGTGATCCTGCTAACCGCACGGGGCGAGCCGACCGACCGTATCGTCGGCCTTGAAATCGGTGCAGATGATTACGTGGTCAAACCGTTTGAGCCACGTGAACTGGTCGCAAGAATTCGCAGCGTTCTGCGCCGTTCAGGCCGCGGCAATGCGCAGTCCCAAGACAATGACTTTTTCGAATTTGAAGGCTGGAACCTCGACCCGCTCAAGCGCCGGCTAAGCGATCCGGAGGGCGCGGCAGTCGCGATTTCATCCGCTGAGTTCCGCTTGCTCACTGCATTTCTGGACCATCCACGCCAAGTGCTGGACCGGGACCGGCTGCTTGACATGGTGCAAGGCCGCGAAGCCCACTTGTTCGACCGCGCCATAGACAATCAGGTCAGCCGCCTGCGCCGCAAGATCGAGGCAGACAGCCGCAATCCGCAACTGATTCAGACTGTCTGGGGCGGCGGCTATATGTTTGCCGCCGATGTCCGGCGCGTTTCACGGGAAGCCCGGTGATACGCCTCTGGCCCCGCAACATGACAGGTCAGGTGATGATGGCTGTGGCGCTTGCCTTACTGCTTGTTCAGGGCCTCGGCGCGTTCCTCATCTTCAAGGCGCAAAATGAAAGGCTTGAGGCGGCCACCGTCAACGCCGCTGCATTCCGGCTTGCCGTTGCGGTAAAGGGCGGTGGGCCATCCAGCGAACGCCTGCGTCACAGGCCGGGTGGCCAGCGCGAGATTCATCGCCGCTTCAGGATCACGCGCACCCCGGACTCCCCGGTCAGGGCCGGCGAAGCACGGGACGGCATGGCTGAAGAAATGCTGGCGCGGATCCTTTCCGATCGGGATATCGAAGCGGCACAGATCGCCGTCACATACCGGGCGATACCGGAGGATCCGATTGCCATGCGCAGAGCCGCGCGCCGCGCTGCCTATTACGGCCAACCCACGCACAAGATTGACGGCCATCTGATGATCGCGGGAATTCAACTTGCCAAGAACGATCAGTGGCTGGTCGCCCGCATCTGGACACCGAACTGGATACGAGAGCTGGTCATCCCCCTGATCTTCCAGACGGCCATCATCTACATCGTCCTCGTGACGGTGGTGGTTCTTGTCATGCGCCGGATCACGCGCCCGCTCGCCAAACTGACCGGGCGGCTCAAACAATTTGCCCAGACGCGCGATGATGCTGACCAGATATCGCCGGAAGGCCCGGACGATATCCGCGACCTGATCGAGGCGCACAACGCGATGGAAGCGCGCATCATTGGACTGCTCAATGAAAAGGACGTGATGCTCGGCGCCATCGGCCATGACCTTAAAACCCCGCTCGCCGCCCTGCGGGTTCGTATCGAGTCCATATCCGACGATGCGGAACGGACGAAAATGGCAGCGACAATCGAAGATATCGCGAACTCGCTGGACGATATGCTTTCGCTCGCCCGCGTTGGCCGGCCCGGTGACCCGCCGGAACGAGTCGAGCTTTCGGCCCTCGTCCTCTCTATTATCGAAGAATACGAGGATATGGGTAAGCCGGTAGAGCTGGGAAGGATCGAACGTGTCGTCTCAACGCTGCGCCCGACCTGGTTGCGCCGTGCCTTGCGCAATCTCATCGACAATGCCGTGCGCTATGGCGGCGGTGCCCGTGTCTCTCTCAAAGCGACGGGAAAAACAGCCTGCGTTACGATTGAAGACGAGGGGCCTGGCATTGCCGAAGATGAAATCACCAGCATGATGGACCCGTTCACACGCGGCGATCCATCCCGCAACAGCACAACCGGTGGTTCCGGCCTTGGTCTTGCATTGGCCCGGGCGATTGCCGACCAGCATGGCGGCTCACTCACTCTTGCCAACCGGCCGGAAGGCGGCTTGCGGGCCGAGTTGGAAATCCCGCTCTGAGGATTTGAGCCGAAATTCGGGAGAGGGCTGAAACCGCACACACGAAACCCCGCAGTTGACGGTGTTTCGGATCAACCACTAACGCATCAAGCCGCCAATCAGGTTGCGCACGAAACGGCCAGCAAGAGGCCCGGCCAAATCCGTAACAATCGACCCGGCAGCAGAGGTCGCAGCGGAGCGCATGGGATTCGCGCGCGACTTCTTTCCCAGGATAGCAGAAGCGGCCATCGCAGCGACCGAACCGGCAGCGACTTTCGTGCCGCGGCTCAGCGCCTTGCTCCAGATGCTCTTCGTCTTGCGGCTGCGCTTACGCACTTCCTCTTCGCCCTTTTCCTCAACTTCCTGGGCCGTCTCTGCCGCATCCTGCGTCTTGGCAAGCAGCACTTCTTCCGCGCTTTCACGGTCGATCCGCTCATCATATTTGCTGTCATGCGGACTGATCGACTGGATGATGGCGCGCTCTTTCCTGGTCACTGGCCCAAGCCGCGAGCGCGGCGGCGCGATCAGCGTGCGCTGCACCACCGTGGGCGCGCCGTCGTCATCAAGCGTGGAGACCAGCGCCTCACCCACTCTAAGTTCGGTGATCGCCTGCTCGACATCGAGATCCGGATTGATGCGGAACGTATCGGCCGCAGCCTTGATCGCCCGCTTGTCCCGCGGAGTGAACGCGCGCAAGGCATGCTGCACCCGATTGCCAAGCTGACCGGCCACACCCTCGGGAATATCGATCGGGTTCTGCGTGACGAAAAAGACCCCCACGCCCTTGGACCGGATCAGACGAACCACTTGCTCGATCTTGTTCTCCAGCGCCTTGGGCGCATCGTCGAACAGCAAATGGGCCTCATCGAAAAAGAACACCAGTTTGGGCTTCTCCGGATCGCCAACTTCAGGAAGCGATTCGAACAGTTCAGCCAGCAGCCAAAGCAGAAATGTCGCATAGAGCTTGGGGCTACGCATCAGTTTATCGGCAGCCAGGACGTTAATTATACCGCGCCCCTGATCGTCAACGCCGAGAAAATCATCGATCTCCAGCGCTGGCTCACCAAAGAAATGTCCGGCCCCCTGGCTGTCGAGCGACAGGAGCTGGCGCTGGATCGCGCCCACGCTTCGCTTCGAGACATTGCCGTATTTCGCGGTCAGCTCTTTCGCATTCTCGGCGGTATGGACCAGCATGGATTGCAGGTCCTCAAGATCCAGCAGCAGCAGGCCCTGGTCGTCGGCAAAGCGAAAGACGATGTCGAGCACGCCTTCCTGCGTATCATTCAAGTCCATCAGCCGGGACAGAAGCAGAGGCCCCATTTCGGAAATGGTCGTGCGGATCGGATGACCCTGCTCGCCATAGAGATCCCAGAAAACAGCTGAATTATCGCTATAGGAATAGTCATCAAGGCCAATTTCCCTGGCCCGCTCCTCCAGCTTGTCCGCATTCTTGAATGTGGAGCTGCCCGCCATCGAAATGCCCGAAAGGTCACCCTTCACATCAGCTACGAACACCGGGACCCCGGCGGCAGAGAATTGCTCGGCGATAGTCTGCAAGGTTACAGTCTTGCCGGTGCCGGTCGCTCCGGCAATCAACCCGTGGCGGTTGGCCCTGTCGAGGCGAAGCACCTGTCTTTCATCATTGAGCCCAAGGCCAAGGTAAATTTCGGACATGCACACTCCATCGTGAATTCGTCCGATCAATAGAGCGGGGTAACGCTGGACGCGAGAGGCAATTTTGCAAGGCCTGTCGCGGAGGGCTAGGGAGGAGCCCCAGTCCGCAATCAGAGCTGCAATGCCCGATCCCTTCATCCTGCTTGACGATGCCCGCCAGCACAATGCAGCCGATGCGCGGCTCTATCAGGGCCCGGTCGAGATCGTCATCGCCCGGCGAGGGGATGAGGTGGAAGCCGCGCTGGAGAGGATCGCCGCGCTAAACCGCGCCGGACATCACATGGCGGGTTATCTCGCCTATGAAGCCGGGCTGTGCCTTGAACCGAAACTGGCAGGGCATGCCGCGAAACGCAGCGGCACAGACGGACCGCTCATCTGGTTCGGGGCATTCAAGGGATATGAGACGATTGCCGCCGCCGACATGCCCGGATGGCTGGCAACAAAGACCGCTGGGCGGGATGCCGGGATCGGTCCGCTCGACCCGCAATTGTCGCCGGGAGACTATCTCGGCGCCTTTGCCACAATTCAGGACGCGATCCGCGCCGGCGACATCTACCAGGCAAATCTGACACTTCCACTCCGTGGAAACTGGCACGGCGATGCACTGGCGCTTTACACCGCAATCCGCCCGGCGGCGCAGGCCGGTTATGGCGGGATTATCCATGATGGAACACACTGGCTGCTTAGTTTCTCGCCCGAATTGTTCTTCTCGCTGAACGGCAGCGCGGCAATGGCCAAGCCAATGAAAGGCACCCGCCCGCGCGGGCGCGATCCGGCCGAGGATACCCACCTCGCTGCGGAACTGGCACGCTCGGAAAAGGACCGGGCCGAAAACCTCATGATCGTCGACCTGATTCGCAACGATCTGTCCCGTGTGGCACAGCCGGGAAGCGTGAAAGTAAAGCGCCCCTTCGAGGTTGAGACCTACCCTACTGTTCACACAATGGTGTCTACCGTCACTGCCCAACTGCGCGATGGCATCGGCGCGGTGGACGTTGTGCGCGCACTTTTCCCATGCGGCTCGATAACCGGCGCACCCAAAATCCGGGCGATGGAGCTTATCGGCGAAGTAGAACCCTTTTCGCGCGGTGCCTATTGCGGCGCCATCGGCCGGATCGATGCGCCCGGGGATAGCGGGACGAGCAATGCCGCCTTCAATGTCGCAATCCGCACCTTGCGCCTGACGCCAGACCGCAATGGCCCGGAGAATTCCTGCGGGCAAGCTGTGCTGGGCGTTGGCTCGGCCATTGTTGCAGATTCAGAGAATCTCTCCGAATGGCGGGAATGTCTGGTCAAAGGTGGTTTCATACGGCAATCGGCAAGCGATATGAACGCCGCAAACTTTGACCTGATCGAGACCATGGCCTTCTCGCCCGAGACCGGCGTTCTGCTGCTCGAACTCCATCTGGAACGGATCACGGCGAGTGCAGCCGAACTGGGTTTCAGTTTTGACAGGCACGCAGTGCGCAACGCAATCCAGGCGCTCTGCTTCGATGCGGAAACCCCCGCAAAACTGCGGCTCCTCACATCCCGCAGCGGCGCGTACAGCCTGGAATTGTCCGAGATGCCAACGGCCTCGTCAGAACCGGTCACTTGCGCGGTGATGCGCCTTCCGGTGGAAAGCGTCGACTGGCGGCTCCGCCACAAGAGTTCAGATCGCTGGTTCTACGAGGCGGGACTGGAAGCGGCGCAAGAGGCCGGAGCGCAAGAGACAATTTTCCTGCGTGACGACGGCTGCATAACCGAGGGTTGTTTTAACACCATCTTCCTTGAGCGCGAGGGCAAGCTGTTGACCCCGCCAGCCGCGCTTGGCCTGCTGCCGGGCGTATTGCGGCGCTCGCTGATTGAAGAGGGCAAGGCGCAGGAAGCGGAGCTGAGGCTGGAAGATCTTTCAAGCGGTTTCCTGGTCGGCAACGCCCTTCGCGGATTGAGAAAGGCAAAGTTGCTGACATGAACCACACGTCGAGAGCACTGTCCCGGATTGCGCCTTCGCAAACCACAGCCATGACCGACCGGGCGACCGAGCTTCGCGAACAGGGCAAGGATATCATTTCGCTTTCCGTAGGAGAGCCAGACTTTGCCACACCGCCCCATGTCGTGGCCGCAGCCAAGCAAGCGCTCGATAACGGCGAGACGAAATATACGCCAGTGGGCGGCACTGCGCGGATGAAAAAGGCAGCGGCGCTCCACTTCGTCCGCGACCTTGGCATCGAAGTTCCGGCCAGCCAGATCATTACATGCTCGGGCGGCAAGCAGGCAATTTTCCATGCATTGATGGCCACGGTCAGCGGCGGCGAGGAAGTAATCGTGCCGAGCCCCTGGTGGGTCAGCTATCCAGAAATCGTGCGGTTTGCAGGTGGGACGGTCGTGCCGCTCAGAACTCAGGCGAAGAACAATTTCCGCTTCACCGCAGGCGAGCTGGAAGCACAGATCGGGCCGCGCACGCAATGGCTTTTGCTCAACAGTCCGGGCAACCCGACCGGCGCGGTCTATCCCGCCGATATGCTGCTGGCCATCGGTGATGTGCTGCGCCGCCACCCGCAGATCATGGTGATGAGCGATGATATCTATGCGCCGCTCAGCTATACTGGGCAGTCACACGCCACACTGGCCGTGCTCTGCCCCGATCTGGCGGACCGGATCGTAACCGTGTCGGGCGTGTCGAAAAGCCACGCCATGACCGGATTTCGGATAGGTGTTGCCGCCGGGCCGGAATGGCTGATTCAGGCAATGGCAAAACTGCAGTCCCATTCCTCGGGCAATCCGTGCTCGATCAGTCAGGCAGCCGCTATCGCAGCCTTCGAAGGACCGCAGGACTTCCTCGCGGACTGGCGTGAGACCTTCCGTGCGCGGCGGGATCTGGTGGTCGGCGCAGTCAACGCCATTCCCGGGCTGAATACGCCCGTGCCCGACGGCGCATTTTATTGCATGGTCGATGCAACTGCGCTGATGGGCCAGTTTGAAAACGATCAGACGCTTGCGCTGCACCTGCTCGAACACGGGGTCGCGATTGTTCCGGCCTCTGCTTTCGGCGGGAAAGACGGGTTCCGCATCAGCTTTGCGGCCAGCGAGGATACGCTGCGCGATGCCATCCAACGCATCAGGGCGGCGGTCAGCTGATGGAAATCCCCATCCTGTTCGAGGACGGCGAATCGTTGGTGATTAACAAACCGGCCGGGCTGCCGCTCGATCCGCCCCGCGCCGGCGGCCCGAGTTTGCGCGATCATCTGGACAGCTTGCGGCTCGGTTTCCAGCGCCGTCCCTTCCCTGTCCACCGGCTGGATCAGGACACCTCGGGCTGCCTGCTGCTGGCGCGCAATCCCAAGGCGCTGAAACGATTTTCCGCAGCCTTCGAGCACCG
>JAHRVR010000066.1 GCA_019090585.1 Sphingomonadaceae bacterium | reverse complement strand
TGGAAACTGGAAGATCGCTTCATATATTTGCACGTGCAGAAGAGTTATCCGGCAAACTGGAAGCTTGCGGTTGAAGCCTTCATGGAGGCCTATCACGTCGGTGACACGCACCCGCAAGTCGCCCCGGCCAATGGCGATATGAACTCGCAATACGATACGTATGGCGAGCATGTGAACAGGTTCATCTCAACACTTGGTGTCGTCAGTCCAAAGCTGCGCGACAAATATACAGAGGCCGACATCATCGAGAACTTCACGCTGGGCGACAGCTCTGCGATGGGCAGTGAGAAGCCGCAGCTCAAAGAAGGTGAGCGGGCGCGGCAAGTGATGGCCGACATGTTCCGTGAGATGTTCGAAAAAGCGACCAATTCCGATCTCGGCAATGTCTCCGATACCGAATTGCTGGACACGCACTCTTATACGCTCTTTCCCAACTTGTACCTCTTTCCGGGCATCTCGCTGCCGATGATCTACCGCTTCCGGCCGGATCCGCGCGACCATCGCCGCACGATATTTGAAGTGATGTTCATGCGGCCCAAACCCAAGAGCGGGGGTTGCGAGACAGCCGAGGCACAGATCCTGGAGGACCACCAGTCCTTTTCCGAAGCGGAAGGCATGGATCCCGGCTTCGGCGACATCCTTGATCAGGATACCGGCAACCTTCTGGCTCAGCAGGAAGGGCTCGAAGCCAGCGCCAGCGCGAGTGTGAGGCTGGCAGACTATCAGGAAATCCGCATCCGTCATTTCGAAAAAGCCATCGACAAATATGTCGCCATGCCGCCCTTCGATCCGGCGCAGGCAGAACCACAACCCTAGATTGCATGACGGTTCCGGCAAAACCGCGCTGGCCGGACAGACAATCATCGAGATGGGCCGGTTCTTGGGTCCACCTCAGTGAACCTTGCCATAAGTCAGGCCTCAACCGCGCAGGGCGCTGATCGCCTCTGGCGCGACGTAACGCGTCGCCGAGATGCCTCCGTCAACCGCAACGGTTTGCCCGTTCACGAAACCCGCCCGGTCAGAGCACAGAAAAGCGACCATCTCCGCCACGTCCTGGGCCGTGCAGTCCCGCTTCATGGGGGTCAGCTCGTGATTGACCCGCTGGAAGAAATCCTGATCCCAGAATGCATCGGTCATGCCGGTCCGCACGACAGTGGGCGCGATATAATTGCTGCGTATGCCGCGCGGGCCGTATTCCGCCGCCATCGTCTGCATCAACCCGATCTGCCCGGCCTTGACCGTGCTGTAGGCTCCGCCGCCAGGCGTGCCGTAAAGGCCCCAGGTTGAACCGATGAAGACAATTGCCGCGCCTTCGCCAAGATGCGCCAGCGCTTCGCGGCACAGCCGGAAAGGGGCCCGCAGCGAAACGCCCAGAACTTCATCCAGCATTGCATCAGTGGTTTGGTCAACCGGGCCGAAATTGAAGGAGCCGGCGTTGTTAATCACATAATCAAGCCGTCCGAATCTCTTCAGTGCCGCCTCGACAATAGCCTTGGGCGCCGTGTCATCAGCAAGATCAGCAGCGACAAAGTCAAACTCCATCTGGCGCGAGAGCGCGGATTTCAAGGCTTCGAGACTCGCTACAGACCGGCCCGTTCCGATTACGCGCGCGCCATCCTCACCCAACCTGCGTGTGATCGCCTCGCCGATTCCACCTGCCGCCCCGGTGACAATCGCTACTGGTTTTTCGCTCATGCCGATTCCTTTTCGGGTGATGCCTGCCCTGCGCGGTTGCCAGCGCGTTCGGCAATGTCATTGGCCGCCACAAAGCCGAAAGTAAGCGCCGGACCGATCGTAGCACCCGCGCCGGGATACATGTCACCAAAGGGACTACCCGCACAATTGCCGGCAGCATAAAGCTGGGCGATAGGTGCGCCCGCGCCATCGAGCACACGTGCCCATTCGTCGCAGCGCAGACCGCCCTTGCAGCCCAGATCGCCATTATTGATCGGCACAGCGTAGAATGGCGGCTTGGCGATCGAGGCAAGGCAGGGGTTGGGCGTCACATCGGGGTCGCCGAACATCTCGTCATAAGCGTTACTGCCCCGGCCAAATTCCGGATCGGTGCCGGTGCGCGCATATTCGTTCATCTTGCCAACGGTACTCACCAGCGCATCCACTGGCACGGTGATCTTCGCGCTGAGTTCCTCAAGACTTTCGGCGCGGAAAACGTAATGGTCCCACCAGTCTCCCGGCACCTTCTTGTCCGGCATAAGGATTGTCGGCAACAGTCCGCCGGCGCTGAATTTTGCCCGGAAGTCAGCATCAAAAATCAGCCAGCAGGGACAGTTCGCGCCGGTTTCCAATTGGTCCTTTACCATCGCCTGACCAAACCCGTCATAACCCGTCGCCTCATTGACGAACCGATTACCCAGTCGGTTGACGCAAACCGCGTGCGGCCTGCCAACATCGAAGGCAGCCTGGTGTATCTCGTGAAAATTTGAAGAACCGGCCATGGGCAGCTGCATGGTCGGAATCCACCAGCCCTGCTCTGTATGCTCAGTGCTGGCCCCGATCTTTTCGCCCGCGATCAACGCCTCGCCGCGATTGGCATCTTCCGGCGTCGAGGAATGACGCGTGATGCCGGGAACGGGATAAAAACGCTCGCGCAGCTCCTGATTCCATTCAAAGCCCCCCGCTGCAAGCACCACGCCGTGGCGAGCCGCGATTGTATGGTTCCGCCCGTAATTGCTTGCCCTGATGCCAGTGACCGTACCGTCCGGTGCAACAAGCAATTCCTCCAGCTTTGTCTCCATACGCATCTCGACACCGCGGGAGAAAGCCTGCTCGTAAAGCGCGCCCATCAGTCCAGCACCTTGCGTAAAGCGCCGGTCGCGATGGCTGAGGCGCCGCGTTTGGGGGTCGAGCCAGTAACGCCGGAAAATATTGACGACAGTGCGCCTCCAGCCCTTCGACTGCGCCATCAAAGTGAATGTCTGGCTGAGATCCAGCGCGTATTTTCCGAACAACTTGAAGCGGTTGTACTGCTCGCGCATCAGCGGATAGCGTTCATCGCCAAGCTTGCGCCCATCGAAAGTCGCAATCGTCAGGGAGCGATCGGATCGGGCCCCGACTGAATCCGGGTAATAATCGGGCCACACGCCCACATCGACCCCAATCCCGGCCTCTCGCATGAAGCCGAGCATTTCAGGTGCCCTATCGAGATAGGCATCTAACCGCGCCTGATTGACCGGAACGCCGATAATTGCAAGAACGAAAAATAATGTCAGTATAATCCCGATCATGTGATCTCCCCCTTT
>JAHRVR010000065.1 GCA_019090585.1 Sphingomonadaceae bacterium | reverse complement strand
CGCAAGGCCCAGCGCGACTGCCCCGGCTTCGATCAATAGGCGTAAATTTCATTGCACATTGGAGCGCCGCGGACCAACCAACCTATCGCAACTTGTATTGGGAGAATGATCAATGGATCTTGAACTGTGCATCTTTGAAGCAAAAGATGGCAATGCGCCCGGACTGGTCAAGGCGGTCAATGAAGGTGGCGGGGCAGCGCTCGCTTCGTGCGAGGGGTGCCGAAAGGTTACGGCCTATGCCGGAGTTGAAAACCCCGGATCGGCACTGCTGCTCGTCGAATGGGATTCGGTGGAAGCCCATGAAGCGGCCAAAACTGCCGAAGGGTTTGCGAAGTTCGTTGAGACGTAGCGCCGCACCGGGAGCGCCGGGGCGATGATCGCAAGAAACTTTGGAGGGACCCGAGCGACTTTTTCGACAGTCCGGACTGCTTGGTCTAGGCGAACCTCAGTTCGATTCGACAAGATCTGGAGCAGCAACAATGGAATTCAGCAGTTCACTTGCCGCCGTCGTCACGGGTGGCGCATCCGGCCTTGGCAAGGCGAGCGCGAAGGCGCTGGCCGATGCCGGCATCAATGTCGCCATCTTCGATATCAATGAAGAAGCGGGCGAAGCCTACGCCAGGGAAATTGGCGGCATCTTCTGCAACGTCGACATCTTGGACGAGGACAGCGTGGAAGCAGGCTTTGCAAGAGCGCGCGAAGCCCATGGCCAGGAACGTGTTGTGGTTCACTGCGCAGTCGTCTCCGGCGGCGGCAAGACGGTCGGCTTCGACAAGAAGACCGGCGGCTACAAGCGCGCACCGACCGACCAGATCGCCAAATCGGCCGAAGGCATCTTCACCGCCAGTTACCGCGTGGCCTCGATCGGTGCGCTCGGCATGGCCAATGCCGAGCCGCTTAACGATGACGGCGAACGCGGCGTCATCATCATGACCTCTTCGGCCGCTTCACAGGATGGTCAGGTCGGCCAGGTCGCTTATGGCGGCGGCAAAGGCGCGGTGAACTCCATGGTCCTGCCCATGGCGCGCGATCTCATGGATCTTGGCATTCGGGTCAATGCGATCCTGCCCGGCATTTTCGCCACGCCGCCAATGCTTTCGGTCAAGGATTACAACGAAGCGATCTTTGAAGGGCTTAACAAATCGGTCCCCTTCCCCAAGCGTCTCGGAAAGCCTGAGGAATTCGGTTCGCTGGTTCTGGAGCTGGTCCGCAACACGTATATGAACGGTCAGCTTCTGCGGATCGACGGCGCCATTCGCATGCCGCCAAAGTAAGGGTGCGGGTATATCACAGCATCAAAAGGGCCGTGCCAGTTGGCGTGGCCCTTTTCGTATCCGCTAGAAATCGAGTGAAGCGACCACCAGGACGCTACGCCGTTTCTTGGGCGTTAGCACGTCCGGTGCAGCGACATACCAAGCCGCATCGTCGAATACATTCTGGACGAGTATGCGAACGCCAATGTTCGTCTTGTCATCGATATGGATCAGGTGACGGGTTCCAAGATTGACCACCATGACCGACGGCAGCATCTTCTGATCACCGTCGAGGCGATCAAACGTTTTGGATGTGGCAGGCCGCGCCCCTTCATATTCAATGGATGCCGTCAGCGTCAGGTCGCTTGGAAGCCCTGTGCGGTAATTCGCGTCGAGCCGGCCGTAGAATTTCGGCACGCCCGCGGGACGCGGCCCCACCAGGCCGGCACCACGGCCCGGCCCTGTGACAGATGGGTCCATCATCACACCGCCGACAAGGATATCGAATCGCTTTGTGAAGTGCCCCGCAAGGGAAACTTCAACACCGCGATGCCGCTGTTCCCCTATCGCCACGAAATTCCGGTCTTCATCGAAGCTGAAATAGGGCTTGGTGATTTCGAAAGCCGCCAGCACGGCTTGCCCCTTGCCGAAATCCCAACGCAAGCCGCCCTCGTACTGTGTCGATTTCGTGGACGGCAGCTGTTCATCGCGGTTTGCCGCATTGCCCGGTGCGATACCGCTATCCTCCAGCCCTCTTTGCGTCGCCACATAGGCCGAGAGCCCCCGGGTGAGCTTGAGATGCAGGGCTGCGTTGTACAGCCATGGATCGGCGCGGGATCGATCGGTAAGTTCGGTTGTCCCGTTAAAGAGGCTGGCCCGGTACTGCGCTTTCTGGACGCCAATGTTGATGCTGCCAAGATTCTTGAGGATGCCGACATATGCGGCCATCCAGGACGATTGGCGAACGCTTCCCTTGTTTACACCCGTAAACTCGAAATCCGGCTCCGCAATTTGATCGATCGTGCCGTGGATCGGCGTGCCAAGATCGAAAAAGTCTGAGCCGCCGGTCTCGGTGTAGCGGTCTCGCGCGCGATACCCGGCATAAAAGCGATGGCTGGATTTCTCATCCGTGTAGTGAAGGACAAATATCCCTTCACCGCTCGTGGTGTAATTATCGTGCGCGGGATCTGCAAAGACAGAATGCGTCGAACGCCCATCTTCTGCTTCGACACGATATATCTCGCTGAAGTTCTTTGACTTGCTGGCGTCAGATTTGAACAGACCGCCTCTGAAATAGAGATGATCGGATAAACTGCCTCTCAGCGTCGCGCCATAGTTTCCGTGATCGCGTTTTCCCCTTGCCCATTTCTGCCCGAGGTACTTGGAGGCTGGCGGCACTTTCGGAACATATCCGTCCGTCACCACCGCCAGCGGTTTTGCATCGGAGCGCGTGAATTCACCGCCACCGTAAAAAGGGACAAACTGGAATCGTCCAAACCGGAAGATCGGACGCACGGTGACTGCCCAGCTGTGTGACATCGCCCCATCGGCCTGTCCGGACTCCGAAAAACCGAGCCCGCCCGTCAGCGCGATCTTGTCGCCCATTATCGGTAACCGCAGTCCGTGTTCCAGAAAGGTTCCGCCATAGTAAAAGCGCGTATAAGCAACGCTCTGACCATACGCCTCGGGAAAGGGCCGCATCTGGTGATCAACGACACCGGTCGGCGCGACAAACGGCGTCGTAACCGCTCCAAACCCGACCCGGATTGCCGTCGTTTGCTTCAGCTTGAACGTAAGGAACGAAACCTGATCGAAATATATGCCGTCAATCCGCGCGTTGCCAGCATCAAGAGGGCTGAAACCGCGCGTATTGCGATCGCTGTAGATGCCAGTGCTTTCCAGCCCCACTTTCGTGCCAAAAGCGTCCTCGGATTCGGCCAGGACGTTGTCATCCGCAACTTGTGCGCGCGCCGGGTTCGAAGGTGCAACACCACAAACCAAAATCGACCCGGCCAGTATCATTCCAGACTTTATCGACATCAATTGAACCCCTTGCGGGAATGAAGAGCAGCCGCGATGCCCCAGTGCAAGAGGAAAAGCTTACCTTGGCAAGTAAATTGTCGAGCGGGACGCCCCTGCCTGATCAACCCTTGCCGGTGTCCTCACGCGGGGGAACGGTGAACTTCCTCACAATCTCGGCCCGATTATCAAACGTCGCCATCTCGCGCGCGCTTTCGAGAGTGCCCTTGGTATCGACCACCCAGATCGGACCGTTCGCAATATTTGCGAGCCCCTGACGCGCAACTTCTTCGCAGGTTTCAGCAAGTTCCACCGGCAGACCAAGACGCTCCATCGCCGGCGTTGCGGTGAAACCAAGCGCCAGATGGCACACATCAACGCCGTGCGGCGCACATTCCAGCCACAGGGCTTCGGCAAGAACGCGGCAAAAGGCCTTCGATGCGCTGTAAGCAGCGATCGTAGCCGAACCGGTATAGCCGCCAGTTGAGCCGGTCAGGACAATTCCGCCCCTGCCCCGATCGCACATCAGCTTGCCATAGTGGCGCGAGAAATCGGCGTGGCCCAACACATTGAGTGCGATAACCTGCTGTGTCACTTCGCGCGGAAGATCGACGAAATTGCCGCGCTGGTTGTTTGCACCGGCGTTGTAGAACATCAAACCGACCTCAATATCGTCGGTTACGCTCCTGACCTGATCCAGGGCATCGTCGGCACTCAGATCAACCGACTTGATCCGAACTTGCGCACCGCCAGCCTCCAGTTCCGCCTTGAGCTCTTCAAGCGGAGCGGGCTTGCGCGCCACCAGCACCAGTTTGAAACCGTCAGCTGCCAACTGGCGGGCCGCCGCCGCACCAATGCCTTCTGAACCGCCCGTAACAAGGGCCCACGGCCCGTACTTCGCAAGATCCATGAAACAACTCCCTTTTGACAAACAATCTCAAAAGCAGTGCAAGGGACAGACAGTGTTGGGATTTTCCGGGAGCGTCAAGCGGTCACACCCGGTGTTATCGCACTGGCGAGTATCACAGCAAAAAACGCATCTTTGTCTGAATAACAAGCCAACGGGTCCCATCCTCCGGCGAGCAACAGGCCATTAGCACTGCGCGCAGTGTATTTATGGCTGTTTTCCGTGTGAATTGTCTCACCAGAATCCATGATGAAACGCTCACCGCAGACTTCAAATGAAAGGTCGCACACGGCCTCAAGATGCATTTCGATGCGCGCCAGCCGATCATTCCAGACCGCCTTGTGGCTGAGCCGGTCGATTGGGATCGTGCCGCCCAGCTCACGGTTGATGCGGCGCGCGACATTGACGTTGAATTGCGCAGTCACTCCGCTCGCATCGTCATATGCCGCAATAAGGCGCTGGCGATCCTTGATAAGATCCATGCCGATGAGGAGCATCGAGCCATTCCCCAAAGTGCCGCGCATGACGCGAAGCAGGTCCACCGCATCGGCTGGCTGCAAGTTACCGATCGTCGAGCCTGGAAAGAAGCCGAGCACTTCTTCCTCCAGGACAATATCGGGAAGATCGACCGGCCGCGTGAAATCCGCCTCGATTGGCAGGATCGGCAAGTGCGGATAGCGATGCTGCAACCTTTCGCAGGAATCGCGCAGGAAAGGACCGGAGATATCGACCGGCACATAGCTGGAAGCATCCATGCAATCGAGCAGGATCGGTGTTTTTGCCACGCTTCCGGCCCCGAATTCCACCACGGCGCGCGCCTTTCCGGCGAGGCTCGCGATTGTTGGGCAACGTTCGGCGAGGATGCCGGTTTCAGTGCGCGTAAGGTAATATTCGGGCAGCGTAGTGATCTCTTCGAACAGCTCGCTACCGCGCCGATCGTAGAACCAGCGAGCCGGTAAAACCTTCTGCTGCTGAGACAGTCCGGCCAGAACGTCGCGGCGAAACTGCTCCTGCAGCTCCTCGCTCGCGGCTTCGACAATCGTTGTCCCGGCAGCCTGATCCACGTTCAGATATCCCTTGCAAGGCGCAAGCCGGTGAACTGCCAGCGTTGGTGCGGGTAAAAGAAATTGCGATAGCTTGCACGCGAATGCCCACGAGGGGTGGCGCAGCTTGCCCCTTTGAGGACGCCCTGCCCGCTCATGAACTTGCCGTTATACTCGCCCACTGCGCCATCAGCAGGCGCAAAGCGCGGATAGGGAAGATAGGCCGAGCGCGTCCACTGCCAGCAGTCCCCGAAAAATCCGGGCGAATCGAGAGGGCCCGCCGCACAAGGCTCATCAAGCTGATTGCCCTCCAAAGCATCATCGATATTTGCCACCGATTCCCATTCGAATTCCGTGGGCAATCGGCACCCCGACCAACTCGCAAAGGCATCGGCTTCGTATAGGGAAATATGCGTGACCGGCGCTTGCGGATCGCGTTCCATCCATCCGCCAAGCGTAAAGTGTTCGCCACCGCGCCAATATAGCGGGGCTGAAACACTGTGCTGCTGCGCCCATGCCCAGCCATCGGAAAGCCAAAGGTTTGCAGACCGATAGCCGCCGTCGGAGATGAATTCTTCCCATTCGCGGTTGGTAACAAGACGGCTCGCTATCTCGAAAGGCTCCAGCAGCACGCGGTGGCGCGGCCCTTCGTTATCGAAGGCAAACCCGTCTCCTGCATGTCCGATCTCGACTGCTCCGCCCTCATTTTGCCGCCAACTGACATTCGCGTCCGGCACTGACCGCCCGGCCGTTTGTGTCTTGCCCGAAAAAGCGGGGCCAAGCGGATTGGACGAAAAGGCGTGCTTGATATCGGTCAGCAGTAATTCCTGATGCTGCTGCTCGTGGTTCAGCCCCAGCTCCACCAGCGCGGCCAGATCCTCGCGCTCGATCACGGCGCCCATCGCGCGGTCAACATGAGCGCGATAGGCCAAGACCTCATCAAGCGAGGGGCGCGAGAGCATACCGCGCCGGGCGCGCGCATGACGCGGGCCTTCAGCCTCGTAATAGGAATTGAACAGGAACGGCCAGTCCTCGTCAAACAGGCAATAGCCATCCAGTTTGCCGCGCAGCACAAAAGTTTCGAAAAACCAGGTGGTGTGCGCAAGGTGCCATTTTACGGGCGAAGCGTCTGCCATCGACTGGATCGTCGCGTCGGCATCGGAGAGCTGCGCCAGCAGAGCCTCGCTCAGCGCGCGGACTGATTCGAATTTCTGTCGAATGCCCCCGCTCTCCCCGGTTTCTGGACTCAGTTCCTCACAGTGTCCGCAATACGTTCAGAAGGGAGCCAGATGCCACAGATGCCATCGGGCTCTCCCTGAATTCCATTCGATTGATCAGGCGGCCTGTTGTTCCCGCTCGGTCGATTCCAGATTGAGCATATCGGCCATCAGGAACGCCAGTTCGATAGACTGCGCCGCGTTCAGGCGCGGATCGCAATGGGTATGATAGCGATCAGCCAGTGCCTCGTCGGTAATCGCAACAGCACCGCCGGTGCATTCGGTCACGTCCTGACCGGTCATCTCGATATGAATACCGCCAGCATGAGTGCCCTCGGCGCGGTGCACCTCGAAGAAACCCTTCACTTCGTCAAGAATGCGGTCAAATGGCCGTGTCTTGAAGCCCGTGCTGCTCTTGATGACATTGCCGTGCATCGGATCGCACGACCACACCACAGGATGGCCTTCGCGTTTCACAGCGCTGATCAGCGGACCAAGCCCGTCACGGACTTTATCATTGCCGAACCGGCTGATCAGCGTCATGCGCCCGGCTTCGCGCCCGGGATTGAGCGTGTCGAGCATTTTCAGCAGGGCATCGGGCTCAAGACTCGGTCCGCACTTCATACCAATCGGGTTGCCGACACCGCGCAGGAACTCAACATGGGCAGAGCCTTCAAAGCGCGTGCGATCGCCGATCCACAGCATGTGCGCGGAACAATCATACCAGTCGCCGGTCAGCGAATCGCGGCGGGTCAGCGCTTCTTCGTAGGGAAGCAGCAATGCCTCGTGGCTGGTGTAGAAACTGGTGCCCTGCAGCTGCGGAACCGTTTCAGGGTCGATGCCGCAAGCCGCCATGAAGTCCAGCGCCTCGCCAATGCGATCAGCGGTCTGGCTGAAACGCTCGCCCCACGGGCTGCTCGCGATATGATCGAGAGTCCAGCGATGCACCTCGCGCAAATTGGCATAACCACCGTGCGAAAAGGCGCGAAGCAGGTTCAGCGTTGCCGCTGCCTGACCATAAGCCTGAAGCATTCGGTGCGGATTGTTGCGGCGCGTTTCATCACCGAATTCCATACCGTTGATGATATCGCCGAAATAGCTGGGCAGCTCCTTGCCGTCCTTTGCCTCGGTCGAGGCGGATCGCGGCTTGGCGAACTGACCGGCGATGCGTCCGACCTTCACCACAGGCTGCTTGCTCGCAAAAGTCAGGACCACTGCCATTTGCAGCAGCGCACGGAACGTATCGCGAATGTTGTCCGGATGGAATTCGGCGAAGCTTTCGGCGCAATCACCGCCCTGAAGCAGAAAACCGCGGCCTTGCGAAACTTCGGCCAGATCAGCCTTGAGCGCGCGCGCCTCTCCGGCAAAGACCAGCGGTGGAAACTTTGAAAGCGTGCCCTCGACACCGCTCAGTTCATCCGCGTCTTCATAGACCGGCAGGTGCTTCGCTTCATGCGATTTCCAGCCGTTCGGTTGCCAGTTAGTTGCCACGTCTCTCACTCCTTGGGGGCTTCGGGCATTTATCCACAGGCTCGAAGCAAGGGGCGCCCATACCCCCGACCGGCGGCAAATGCAAAATGCAGTTTGCCGAAACACGGCCAAATGCGAAGAATCACCGTGCCAGAATTTCTCCGCCCGCCTGATCTTCGGGCAGGACTGCAAGCCGCCAGTTTCTGCCCCTACCCAGATAGCGCGCCGCAAGAGCCTGCATCCGTTCCGGGGTCGTCTGGGTGTAGTCGTGCAGAATAGTGCGAACGGAGCTGATCCGCGCCGGATCGATGGTCGCGCCTTCCAACTCATGCATAAAGAAGCCCGAACTGGATGCCGCGCGGGAAATTTTCTGGCGCATCGGTTCAAGAACACGGCCAAGCTCGTCACGATCAGGCGGATTGGAAACCAGGTCCTGCGCGATGCTCTGTGCCATGCTGAAAAACAGCGGCACATCCTTGGGGTTGAGCTGTGCGATGGCGGTGATCGCACCCCCTGCCTCAAGATCGACCGGCCATGTCGAATAGACAAAGGGGGCATAGCTTACCCCCATCTTCTCGCGCACACCGTCCATAAGGCGATTGGTGAACAACTGGGCCAGGATTTCAAGCTGGCGGGACTCCGAAATACCGACAAGTCCGCCGCCCGTAGGCCATGATACGACCGCTGCTGCCTGCTCCGCATCGCCCCGGTGAGACAGGATTATTGGTTTGTCCAGCACCGTGCCGCCGGAAATCGCCTGCCCCGGTGGACTGGCGCCTGCCGCCGCCCGAGGCTTCAGCGCGCCAAATGTGCGCTGGAGTGCGGCCACAGCCTCTGCCCCGTCAAAATCACCGAATATCTGGACCTCTACCGGACCACTGAAAAGCGCGCGCTCCCACACACTGCGGAATTTCTCCAGAGTGGTCTTTTCGATCTGCTCCGGCGTAGGCGTCAGGAACCGCTTGTCCTTGCCGCGCTGAAAGAACTCCAGATCGCGGCTGAGCACGCCTTGGGGCGATATTGCATAGGTTTCATACTGCAGCTTGGCCGCTGCCTTGGCCCGCAATACAGGATTGGTATCCCAGCGCGGCAGCGCGAGCTTTGCCGCAAACAGGTAAAGCTGGTCAGCAAGGTCCGAAGACCGTGTCTCGGCAGAAAATTCGAATGCCGCGTCTTCCACCTGAAAATCGAAGCCGAGCTTGCGCCCGGTCGCCACGCGATCAAGCTCTTCCTGCCCAAGCGTGGCCACGCCCGCGCCAACCAGTGCCATTTCGCCAAGCGGGATATAGGCTGCATCGTCTGGCGAGAAGCTGCGATAACCGCCGCCGAAACGAACCTTCACAGTAACCCGGCCCGGTTCTTCCCTGACCGGCCAGAGCAGCGCCTTGACGCCGTTGCTCAGCGCAAGCTGCCGGATATCGAGTATGCCCGTAGGGGCTAAGGACTCAACCCGCCCGGGCTTGCCGATGGCGGGCAGTTCGTCAAAGCGTATAGGGGCCGACACACTGCGGGCACGCGCATCCGGTTCTGGCGCCTCCAGCAAAACTTCACGCAAGGCGGCGTCGCTGGCATTTCCTGCCTTGGGCGTCACATAGACCCCGCGGATAACTGAACCACGGAACAGAGCGATCGTGTGGCCTTGAATCTTCTCAGGCGTAAAAAGCGGTATCGATCCGCGGAATATCTTCAAAACATCGTCAGGCGCCGCAACAGTTTCCCTGATGTCCAGCGCATGGATCAGATCATCGGCAAGCTTTCCGCCGGGAAGCAGGCTCCGCTGTTCCACAGGGACCTGAAAAGCGACATCGAGTTCAGCGACCTCACGAGCGATTTCTTCTTCGGACGGCGGCTGGCGAAGCGCATCGGCAATCACGGCGCGCACATCGCGCAGGGCAGACTGCCAATCCTCTGTCAGCGGGGTCACCGTTACAAAGGTGCCGTCGACCGTCCGGCTGACATCTTCCTGACCAACTTGCGCCATAAGATAGCTTGCGCCCGCCCGCGCGCGCGATTCAAGACGGCGATTGATAATCGCCTGGGCCAGCGCGTCGGTCATCAGCCCTTGATTATAGACGATTGTATCGGAGACCTGCCGCCACGGCCGCAAGATGGCATAAGTAATACCGCGCGGCAGGTCTGGCTCAACGATGACCTTGGTCTTGCCTACCGGGTTTGCCGGATCAGCACCGGCTGGTGCGACCGGATCGCCAAAACTCGGCGGCGGGACGTGTTTTCCCGCCACTTTCCAGTCCGAAAACCACTTGGCTATCAACTTTTCGAGTGCAATCGGATCGCGCCCGCCTGCGGCAACGATGACGACATTCTCTGGCCGGTACCAGCGCCGGTAGAAATTGCGTACGCTGCGCGATGTGGCTGCCTGAAGGCTCTCCGGCGTCCCGATCGGAGCCCGATCCGCAAGCAGCTGGCCATCATAGAAAACCTTGCGCATAATTTCCTGCACGCGCTTTGCAGCACCGCCGCGCTCGCGCATTTCGGCAAAGACAATCGGAACATCGGATGCAAGGTTGGCATTGGTCAGGGCCGGAGCGCTGATCATTCCCGAAAGCAGCTTGAAACTCTCATCAAGAGAAGCCGAAGTCGCATTGGGCAAGTCCAGCTTGTAAACCGTGTGCGTTGTTGATGTCTCAGCATTCGTATCGCTGCCGAAAGTGGCGCCCAACCGCTGCCAGGTGGGGATTGCCTGTCCATCACCAAGGTATCTGGATTCGCGAAACAATAAGTGCTCCAGCAAATGCGCATAACCCTGCTCAGCGTCTCTTTCGTTGAGCGATCCGGCGTCGATACGAATACGGATGGAAACCTGCCCGGGCGGCACGCCATTGGGACGCACCGCATAGCGCAGCCCATTGTCCAGCTCCCCGAAATGCCAATCGGGATCAGGCGGCACATCGCTGTTCCGGTAGAGCCACGGCACGTCTTCGGCGGCCAAAGCAGGAACCGCGAGTGACCCGAGCGCCAGCGCCCCAAGGCAGGCAAAAAGAACCGCAATGCGCTTTGAAAATATCATGGCCGGTCTATAGGAACCGATAGAATTAAGGGCCAGTGAATAGAGCCGCAAAAATCAGCGCCTTCCCTTGACCATCGCCGCCCTGCGCCTACATCGACCCATTATGTATATCGAAACTGAAACCACGCCCAACCCCGCCACGCTCAAGTTCCTGCCCGGTCGACAGGTCATGGCATCGGGCACGCGAGATCTTGCCTCACCCGAAGACGCCGCCGCATCGCCGCTTGGCGAGGCACTGTTCAGCCTCGGTGATGTCACGGGCGTCTTTTATGGCCAGGATTTCATCTCGGTTTCCGCCGCGCCTGGTACGGACTGGACCCAGCTCAAACCACAAGTTGTCTCGATCCTGCTCGACCATTTCGTTTCCGAAGCACCGCTGTTTGCAGGCGGCAATGCAGCGGGCATTGCTGTTCCATCAGACGACGGCGATCTTGGCGACGATCCCGCCGATGCCGAGGTCGTGGCGCAGATCAAGGACCTGATCGAGACACGGGTGCGCCCGGCAGTGGCCGGTGACGGCGGAGACATTGTCTATCGCGGGTTTCGCGAAGGCGTGGTCTATTTATCCATGCAAGGTGCATGCGCCGGGTGCCCGTCTTCCACGGCAACACTTAAGCAAGGCATCGAAGGCCTGCTCAAGCATTACGTCCCGGAAGTAGCCGAAGTTCGTGCCGCCTAGGCCGCGCGGACGGATCAGTGCGCACGCTTGTCATAGACTGTTCAACCGAGGTCTGTTCCGTAGCTTTGTTTGACGGATCGGAACTGATCGACGGAAAATATGAAATGCTCGGGCGCGGCCATGCCGAACGACTTGTGCCGATGATCGCCGAGCTTCCCGGCAAGGGAGAAGCGGATCGCATTGCTGCCGCTCTCGGCCCCGGAAGCTTCACGGGCGTGCGAGTCGGTATCGCCGCGGCGCGGGCCCTTGCTTTTGCATGGGGGGCACAACTGACCGGCTACCCAACACTGGCGCTGGTCGCAGCCATGGCGCGCCATGAAGTCGGCGATGAGGACATCGGCGTGGCAATGACCGGCGGTCACGGAGAATGGTTTACGCAAGGATTTTCCCCGAGCGGCGACACCCAGCGCGCATTCGCCTCGCTCTCCCCCGATGCCGCCAGTGCGCAAACATTGGAGCATGTCGTCGCGGGCACTCAGGCGAAGGCGCTTGTTGACATCCGGGGAAGCGGAAAGGCGTTGGACATCTGGCCCGATGCGCGTGCATTCACGCTGCTTCGGCCCGAGCTGCTCTCGGACAGGGCAGAACCGATCTATGGACGCGCGCCAGACGCGCAGATTCCGGCCGCATAGCCGTGCAACCTGCATCCGACGATATCGACCGGCTGATGGCGGTCATGGCAACCGCATTTGACCCGTCTTACGGAGAAGCATGGACCCGGCGGCAAGTCGAAGACGCGTTATTGACGGGTAACTGCAGTTATTTTCTTGTATCCTCGAGAGGCAAGTGTGCGAAAGAAGGAGAACCCGCCGCGGGATTTTTCCTTTCTAGGCTTATACTTGACGATGTGGAACTCTTACTTCTTGCAGTCGATCCGGATTTCAGGCGACGCGGCCTCGGAAAAATACTTCTTGATGAATTGGCCGAGGCCTCTAAAGGCCGCAGCGCGCGTCGCATCTTCCTTGAAATGCGGCGTGGTAACCCTGCCGAAAAGCTCTACAGGGACTTCGGCTTCGCAACCGTTGGCAAGAGGCCGGGTTACTACAAAAGTAACGACGGACAAAGAGTAGATGCAATTACATTTGCCTTTCCGATAAAGAAATATTAGTAAGGTAGACGGTAAGAAATATAGTTCTTTTGAAGATATATTTTTTTGTCTATCGTTATTTATAAAATTTAGTTTAGTGAGCGGGAAATTATCCATTTCAGGATAAAGACCACGTCACAGAATGAGGCAATAATGGAAGACAATGATCTCGATATGAAAGAAATGCTTATTACACTCACATCGGACATTATTGCAGCGCATGTCAGCAACAATGATGTAAACGGCGATGAGTTACCGACGCTTATCACGAGTGTTTACGGCGCATTGTCCGAGCTGGGCCAGGAAACCGACAAGGCCAAAGAGCGTCCTGAGCCAGCCGTATCGATCCGGGCTTCGATTAAGCCGGACTACATTGTCTGCCTTGAAGATGGCAAAAAACTCAAGATGCTCAAGCGCCACATCATGACGCGTTACAATATGACTCCCGATGACTATCGCCAGCGCTGGAACCTGCCAAGCGACTACCCGATGGTCGCCCCCAATTATGCTGAAAAACGCCGTGAGCTCGCCAAGAAGATCGGCCTCGGACGCAAACCGGGTGCTCGCCGCGGACGCAAGGCCAAGACGAAGTCCTAAAAGCGAATACCAGTGACTGCAAGCTTGTGAAGACTCCCGCAGCGGCTTAAGAGTGGGCCAAGGGAATATGTTCAGAGATACGGGGCAAACTTGCACCAGCCTATTGATATTGAAGCTCTCTGCGCTGAACGGGGACTGCGCATAACCGAGCAGCGCCGGATCATCGCGCGTGTTCTGTCGGAAAGCGAAGACCACCCCGACGTCGAAAAGCTCCATGCGCGGGCCAGCGCGCTTGATTCCGGCATTTCGATTGCGACGGTCTATCGCACCGTCAGGCTGTTCGAGGAGGCAGGTATCCTCGACCGGCACGATTTCGGCGATGGCCGGTCGCGCTATGAAGCGGCGCCCGAAGCCCATCACGATCACATAATCGATGTCGAGACCGGCAAAGTCATCGAGTTCGTCGATCCCGAGCTGGAAGCTCTTCAGCGCCAGATCGCAGAGCGGCTCGGCTACCGCCTCGTCGATCATCGGATGGAACTTTACGGCGTCCGGCTCGACCGTGAGAACGGTGATAGT
>JAHRVR010000064.1 GCA_019090585.1 Sphingomonadaceae bacterium | reverse complement strand
GCCTGTTGATACCTTGATCTGACAATTTCTACTTTAAAATTATGATCCTGTGCCCCACTTCTCACAATCAACGGGATAACAGTATGGCCCGATTCGGCATGAACCTCCTGGCCGGAGTTCGCAGCAGGCCCAGCGCCGGAATCCGCCTCGCCAACCACCGGGGAACATGCGGTAAGCGCCGCAAGCAAAAGGAGGCGCGGGATCAGGAAAACATCAATCCGGTGCATCAATCCTCATCCTCGCAATCATCAGCCCATTCTTGCGCCGCCTCTGCCGACGGGGCATCAAGCAGCAACACCACATGATCCATCGCATGACCGGCGCGCAACATGGCCGCAATCTGTTTTTCCCGGCGGGCGCGGTCCGGTGGCTCTACCCCAAATGGTCCGAAACGCCGTTTGCGGGCCTGCGTCAGTGCTGCCTTGCGTTTTTCGCCTTCTGATGCAGATACTTCCTCGCGCACTTCTTCATCGACACCGGCAAAGCCCAGCGCCTGATCGACGCGCCGCATGCCATAACCGCGCCGCAGCAAGCTTCCTGCCTTGGCGCGGGCATAGACGGCATCGTCGATATACCCTGCCGTTTCGAATTTTTCGGCAAGACTGGAAACAGGTGGCTGCCCTTCCCCCTGCCAGCCGCGCTCACGCAGCTTGCGCGCCAGATAATCTTCCAGCTTGGCCCGCGTCGTGGCGAATCTTGCAACATAGGCAAGCGCCAGCTCTTCGAGGCGCTGAGCATCGAGCGGCTTCGGATTGCGGCGGGATCGGGCCATCTTGCCCTATTCGTGCCACACTCCGCGCGGAATGGGGAGAGCCCATGTCGAAGAGGAGATTAACCATGGCATGTCTGACAAAGACTGGTAATTTCTTAACTTCGACTGGTAAAACCTTCAATAGAAACGGGTAATCATATCATGAACGACACCACGAGCCTGGTGCCGAAGACCGATCAGCAATTGATTCCCACGCCCCACGAAGATGCGCTTCCGCGTCGATTTGCCGATTTCGGCACATTCGGCGAGGCGCTGGACTATGCTGCGAAAGGCAAGCGCGGCCTTAATTTTCACGACCCGCGCGGCAATCTGTCCCGCGTCTACCCCTATTGCGAATTGCGCACCGATGCCCTCAATGCCGCCCACAGACTGATCGCGCGCGGCATCAAGCCAGGGGACAGGATCGCCCTTATAGCAGAGACAGGACCCGAATTCGCGGCACTGTTCTGCGGCGCGATTTATGCAGGCGCATGGCCGGTCCCCCTTCCTCTGCCAACAAGCTTTGGCGGCAAAGGCAATTACATCGAGCAAATCTGTGTTCAGATGCAAAGTGCTGAGCCCGAAATCCTGTTTTACCCGGTTGAGCTGGAATCAATGGCGCTCGCCGCCGCCCAGCGGCAAGGCTGCGAGGGTATTGCATGGCAGGAATTCGCCGATCAGGATGCGCCGGAGACGGACCTTCCAGATCCGTCGCCCGATGATATCTGCTTCCTGCAATATTCAAGCGGATCAACGCGTTTCCCGCATGGCGTTGCCATTACGCACAAGGGCTTGCTTGCAAATCTTGCCGCTCACAGTCACGGCATGAAAATCGGCCCGACCGACCGATGCGTCAGCTGGCTGCCCTGGTATCACGACATGGGGCTGGTTGGCTGTTTCCTTTCCCTGATCGCCAACCAGATCTCGGGCGACTATCTCAAGACCGAAGACTTTGCCCGCCGTCCGCTCGCATGGCTCGACATGATCAGTCGCAATCCGGGCACGAGCTGCTCATATTCGCCGACATTTGGCTATGACATCTGCGCGCGGCGCGTATCGAGCCAGACCGATGTCGCCGGACGCTTTGATCTGTCTCGCTGGCGGATTGCCGGCAATGGCGCGGACATGATCCGGCCCGACGTGATGCAGAATTTCGTCAATGCCTTCGCCGATGCCGGCTTCAAGGCGTCCGCCTTCCTGCCCAGTTATGGCCTTGCAGAATGCACGCTGGCGGTCACGCTGATGCCGCCGGGTGAAGGCATCCGTGTCGAGCTGGTGGAAGAAGAGCGCCTGTCCGGCTCCCCGCGCGATCTTTCGCGCCCCGCACGCTATCGCGCCATCGTCAATTGCGGGGTGGCCGTGCGCGGCATGGAACTGGAAATCCGCGGGGAAAAGGGCGGAGCCCTGACCGATCACCACATCGGCAAGGTGTGGTGCCGGGGTTCAAGCCTCATGCACTCCTATTACCGCGATCCCAAAGCGAGCGCCGAATGCATGGTCGATGGCTGGCTTGATACCGGGGACATGGGCTACATGGTCAATGAGCACCTGTTCATTGTCGGGCGGGCCAAGGATATGATCATCATCAACGGCAAGAACCACTGGCCGCAGGACATCGAATGGGCGGTGGAACAGCTTCCCGGCTTCCATCAGGGCGACATCGCCGCCTTTGCGCTGGAAAACGAGAATGGCGACGAAGTGCCAGCGGTGCTGGTACATTGCCGCGTCTCCGATCCCGATGAACGCAAGAAGCTGCACCACGAGATCCGCGAAAAGGTCCGCTCCATAACCGGCATGAATTGCATTGTGGAGCTGGTTCCGCCGCGCAGCCTGCCGCGCACCAGCTCGGGCAAGCTAAGCCGCGCCAAGGCCAAGAAGCTCTATCTGGATGGCGAGATCGCGCCACTGCAACTGGCAGCCTGACCGACAGATTCGGAAGATTGCCAAAACGGCATTGCAGGCGGTTTACACTTTCGCGAGCGCTGGCTCACCAAGCGGTTGAGCTGGCCTGCTCCAATCCGGATATCGCGGCAAAGTGAAGAGCAGGATTGCCGAGATAAAAAGGCCGATGACCCCCGCAGTCAGGAATTGCCCATAGCTGCCGGTCATATCGTAGGAAATGCCCGCGATAATCGGCCCCGCTCCTGCGCCAGCCGCCACCAGGCTTGAAACAACCCCGTAAATCTTCCCAAAATTGCGCATGCCAGCATAGCGAACGGTCAGATAGCTTGCGATCTGTAGTTTAGCACCCGCTGTATAACCATTGACCAGCATGGCGAAGATGATGAGAGCTGGTGAGGCCGGGCCGCCGATCAACAAGGCGAACGCCACCGCTGCTGCCCCCATTGTAAGCCCGCCGACCCAATTCCCGCGGAAGCGATCAAGCAATAAACCAGTGACCACCTTGCCCACGATGCCCATCGCCCCTGCCAGCCCTGCCAGCCAACCGGCACTCACACGCGACACACCGACCGAGCGGAGAATCTCGATCTGGTGAACCAGGAAGCCGATTGTCAGAGCCATGATGATCAGGATCGAAAGGCCAACGCGCCACAAGGCCCTGTTGCGTGCGGCCTCTGACAGCGAAAGCCCCGTCAACACGGCTTCGGGCTCCTTTGCCTTTTTTGTTCCCTGACCTTTTGCGGCGGCCCGCGTTCTGTCCTGCTGATCGAAGAAGAACACGAAGCACAAGATAAAGGCGATTGCGCCCAGTCCGCCCGAAAGCAGGATGACAGACATCCGCCACCCAAACTCGGCAATCAGGAACACGGTGAGAGGCGGAATGATTGTATGGGCGCCGGTTGCTCCGGCCAGCGTCAGGCCAAGCGCGAGCCCCTGCGAGGATTTGAACGTGCCCGCCACAGCCGTCGTCCAAAGCACCGCGCCGATCATCACGTTGAACACGGCGTGGGTGAAGAACACCAACAGCCATTGCCATTCCTCGCCGGTCATCGCCGCAAGCAATGCCCAGGACAATGCGGAAAGGACAATGCCCGGAAGCACAACGCGCCGCGATCCAAACCGATCAACGATGGCGCCGATCAGCGGCGTCAGAAACGCGCCCACTGCGGACCCGAGCGAGATGCCAGCCGAAAGAAGCGTGCGGCTCCATCCGAACTCAGCCTCAAGCGGCGCCATATAGGCACTGAGCGCAGAAATCGGCATGGAATGAAACAGGAAGCCGACAAATGACGCGGCCACCAGCGTCCAGCTCAGCTTCCATTCCGGAGATAGAGATATCATGATCGCCTTTCCACGGCACCGTTCCCGCGCCAGAATCTTTGTTCTGCGTTAATTCCCGGTCTAGCGATCGAGTTCAAGCAACTCACGCGGAATCCGAAATGCAACCGCAGCTATCTCAGGCGCCCGCAGAAACTGGACCAGCCCCCACGTCAGCACGGCTCCATCGACCAGAACACTAGCGCAATCGCAAGCTGGATGGTCTGCACCATCATTCGCGCGTGGCAATCAGCGTATCGACAACGCCGGGATCGGCCAGTGTGGACGTATCGCCCAGGTTCGACGTATCACCCTCGGCAATCTTGCGCAGGATGCGGCGCATAATCTTGCCCGAGCGCGTCTTGGGCAGTGCCGGCGCGAAGTGAATGGTATCGATCGTGGCAATCGGGCCGATTTCCTTGCGCACCCACTTGATCAGTTCGGCCTTGAGGTCGTCGCTCGTCTCCTCATTGGCATTGAGCGTGACATAGGCATAGATGCCCTGACCCTTCACATCGTGCGGCACGCCCACCACTGCGGCTTCGGCCACTTTTGCATGGGCGACCAGCGCGCTCTCGATCTCGGCCGTGCCCATTCGGTGCCCTGACACGTTCAGCACGTCGTCGACCCGGCCTGTTATCCAGTAATAGCCATCCTCATCCCTCCGGCAGCCATCGCCGGTGAAATATGTTCCGGGATAGCTGCTGAAATAGGTCTCAAAAAAGCGCTCGTGATCACCCCAGACGGTTCGCATCTGCCCCGGCCAGCTCTGCGTGAGGCACAGATTGCCTTCAGCGGCGCCCTCCTGAACCGTGCCTTCGGCATCGACGATCTGCGGCACAACGCCAAACATCGGTGTCGATGCGGAGCCGGGCTTGAGAGCCGTCGCGCCGGGCAGCGGTGTGATCATTGCCCCGCCGGTTTCGGTCTGCCACCAGGTATCGACAATCGGGCAGCGGCTGTCACCGACCACGTTGTAATACCATTCCCACGCCTCGGGATTGATTGGCTCGCCCACCGAACCCAGCAGTCGCAAGGACGATCGGTCGGTCTTCTTCACCCATTCGTCGCCTTCACGCATCAACGAACGCAGCGCGGTCGGCGCGCCATAGAAGATATTGACTTTGTGCTTGTCCACGATCTGCCAGAAGCGGCTGTGATCGGGATAATTCGGCACGCCTTCAAACATGACTTGCGTGGCGCCATTGGCGAGCGGTCCGTAAACCACATAGGAATGGCCTGTGATCCAGCCAACATCGGCCGCACACCAGTAAACGTCTCCGGGGCGATAATCGAAGACATACTGATGGGTCATCGCCGTCCATGTCAGGTAACCGCCCGTGGTGTGGAGCACCCCCTTTGGTTTGCCGGTAGACCCAGAGGTGTAGAGAATGAAAAGCGGATCTTCCGCATTCATCTCTTCCGGCTCGCAGATACTGGATAGCTGCAGCTGGGCATACCAGGATACGTCCCGCGGTTCCGTCATTTCAACCTCGATCGCAGTGCGGGCGACAACAAGGACGAAATCGACCGACGGGCAACTTTCAAGCGCCGCATCGACATTGTCTTTCAACCGCACCACTTTGCCGCCGCGCATCCCGCCGTCGGCAGTAATCACCACTTTGCTGTCGCAATCCTGGATACGGCCCGCCAGCGCGTCGGGAGAGAACCCCGCGAACACGACCGAGTGAATGGCACCGATCCGCGCGCAGGCCAGCATGGCAATCGCCGCTTCGGGGATCATCGGCAGATAAATCGTAACCCGGTCACCCTTCCTGACGCCAAGGGCACGCAGCGCCGCGCCGGCCCGGCAAACCTGCTCGTGCAGCTCACGATACGTCAGCGTGCGATATTCGGCAGGATCATCCCCTTCCCAGATGATCGCCAGCTGATCGCCGCGTTCTTCCAGATGTCGGTCAAGGCAATTGGCAGCGGCGTTCAGGGATCCGTCGGAGAACCATTCAATCCCGAAATTCTTCTCGTCGAAACTGCTGTTGGTCAATTTCGTCCAGGGCTTGATCCAGTCCAGGCGGGCTGTTTCCTCGCGCCAGAAAGCCTCCGGCTCTTCAATCGAGCGGCGGTATTTATCCGCATAGCCATCCGAATCGATATATGCGCGCTTGGCCCACTCGTCCGAAACGGGGTAAGTATTCGACAATGCAGATCTCCCATATTCTGGGAGCATCCTTTGCATCCGGCCTGTCTGCCAATCAAGCTCTACAAGGCTGTGCGATCAAATATGTGCCCTGCCGGGCGAAAGTCACCGCGCCGAGATCGAGCGCCAAAGCGCACTTGCCGGGCGCCACTTCCTCTCCCGCAACAAGAGCAGTGGCATCGCGCGGGATCACCAGCAACGGGCCTTGATAGCGCTCGGCTATCCTCGCATCGGGCGTAGCGGTGACCTGATCCAGCCGAAACAGCGGTCCGTCAACAAGCGTCGTTGAACCGCTTGCTTCCACCCGTTTGCGCAAACGCGGATCAAATCGCTCACCGCGCGCAACGGCGATGCCTTCTTCCAGATGCAATTCACGCGGACGGCCATAATCAAACAGGCGATACGTAATATCGCTGTTCTGCTGCACTTCGATCAGGCTGATGCCGGGCCCGATGGCATGGATGGTCCCGGCCGGGATGTAAAAGAAATCTCCCGGGCTGACATCGTGCCAGGCCATAAGCTGCTCGATAGAGCCGTCGAGCGCGGCGCGGTGCATCGCCTCCGGTCCCATCGGTTCGCAAAGGCCAATACCCAGCGACGCGTCCGGCTCTGCATCAATGACGAGCCAGCACTCCTCCTTGCCCTGCCGCCCAAGTCCCGCAGCAAGGGTCTGCTCATCCGATGGATGAACCTGGACCGAAAGTTTCTCGCTGGTGAAAATATACTTTACGAGCAGCTGTGACAGCGCTTCGGGCGGCTCGAACCAGATTTCTCCGATCCGCTGGCCCGCAGGCGCGCTGAACGGCGCGGGCAACGCGTCCTTCCCCCATGGTTTTTCAACCTGGCGCGTGGGCAGGATTCCGCTCATTGCCCCGCACTCTGGCCCAACATGCTCATTGCTTGACCGCTCCGCCGAGTTTTCCAACCTTCTGGACTCCCGACGCGGTGGTGATCATCACATCGCTGCCATCGATCACGACAATTACGTCTTCAAGGCCAATCACCGAAACGCGAGGACCATCAGAGTCGACCAGCACATTGCGGCAATCGACCAGCTCTGCCGGGCCGCGCACGCAATTTCCGTCCGCGTCACTCTCACGCGCTTCGTGAAGCGCCTGCCAGTTGCCAATGTCGGACCAGTCCATGTCGACCGGCACCATTGCGGCGCGCGCCGTGTTCTCCATCACCGCGTAATCGACCGATTCGCTCGGCACTTGCGCGAAAGCGTCAGCGTCTGGATGAAAACGGCTGCCATTGGCGGTGCCGGACTGCACCGCGTTGCGAACCGCAGCGAGAATGGCGGGACGATGCGCTTCCAGCTCGCTCAGAAAATCGCTCACCCGAAATGCAAAGATTCCGCCATTCCAGGCATAGCCGCCATCAGCGATGAAGCCTTTGGCCCGCTCCAAGTCCGGTTTTTCGACGAACTGCGCCGTGCGAAAGCCGCGCTCGCCCACAGGCTCACCGCGCTTCAGATAACCAAAGCCGGTCTCTGGTCTCACCGCCTCGATACCAAATGAGACGAGCCAACCCTCCTGCGCCAGGCCCGCCGCTGCCGTGGCAGCTTCGGCAAAGGCGCGGGCATCACCGATATAGTGATCGCTCGGACAGACCAGCATCACGGCATCTTCCGGGAGGCGCAGCGCGGCCAAAGCGATGGCCGCTGCGGTATTTTTGGCTGCAGGCTCGACAATGATCGCTGCGCCCGCAGCGCCCGCAGCATTGCCAAGCTGTGCCTCAACATGCGCAAGATGGGCTGCACCCGTCACCACGACAGGCGGCGCAAACCCTGCATCGGCGGGGCAACGCTGGACCGTCGCCTCGAACAGGGTCGCATTGCCGACCAGCGGCAGGAACGGTTTGGGCTTTGACGCGCGGCTGCGCGGCCACAGGCGGGTTCCGCTGCCGCCGCAAAGGATGACTGGTGTAATCATGGGCATGGTGCTGGCACTAGTGCCGGAAAATGGAGATTGGTTTAAGGGGCTACCGCTATTTTTTGCCCGGATAGAACCAGCGCTGCTTCCAGCCATAGATCGATCCACCGGCTCACCGTCTGCATTGGTCGCTGGACGGAAGCGAAACCGCTTCGTTGCCAGCGCGCAAGTGACCGTGCCGGCTTGCGGATCGCGGACCGGCCGCATCACGCGGCAATTCTTCACGCGCCCGTCCGTGCCGACCGTAAGCGCAATGATAACGTGATCACCGATCCGAAGGTCCCTTCCCTCTCGCGGATAATCGCGGGCGGAATTGATGTTTCCCGCAATCTTTTTTGCCGCGCCAGCCCCGCCGCCCTGCCCGGAACCACTGCCGCCCGCGCCTGTCCCGTCGCCCGCATCGCGCGCGCCTGAGCTGTTTTCATTGCCGGTTAACGATGCTTTCGGCGCAGCGGTCTGTGCTACGATGATCTTCGGCTCAGGCGCAGTGACTTCCCGTGGCTTTGCCTTCCTGCCCGCTTCAGCTGCGGCCCCCGCCTTTCTGGGAGCTGCGGTTGCCTTGGCCGCCGGTTCTGGCTCTGGCGCGCTGGCCATTACGGTAAGAACAGAAGCCACGTTCTGGACCACCGCATTGGTGAAATCGGGGGTAAAGGCGCGCAAAAGGCCAAGGATGGCCGCGACATGCACAAACAGGACGAGCAGGGCCACACTTAGCCGCAAAGGTCTGGGCACCGATAAGTCTGCCTTGGCCATGGACCGGATATGCCATGGCCCCACCCGCCCGACAATGGACAGTCGGAACGAGCAGCCCGTCGAGCATGGCGGGTCCATGGCCCAACGCCCTGCTCGATTTCAAGCTGAAGGGTGAGGCGGTTTGTGCCCTTTCCTTCTCTCAGGTCACCCCAAGCAGCTTGAAGGTCTCGTGACGCATCGCCGCCTTGCCGAGACGATCGGTGGCCATGACAATGATCGGCGGATCGACTCTGCGAGTGATGCCCCACATGAACAGCCCATAAGCCACGGCTTCGCGATACTGGGTCCATGCCGTCTCATCATCGGGCATATCGATTCCGGCCGCGCGCATACGCTGAAGATATTCGTCCAGCAGCCGACGCTCTTCCACTTCGGCAATCTTAGTCGGAAGCACGGCATTGATATGATAGGCAAGGTCGAGCGCCCAGCCGCCGCGCTGGAGCACTTGCCAATCGATCAGGCCAAGCCCTTCAGTCGTGCGATAGATGTTGCCCGCATGTAAATCGCCATGGAGCATAAATTGCGGGCGCATCTCTGATCGGTCCGCCAGCGTGCGCACCGCCGCGACCAGGTTTGCACCGCTGCGCACCTCTGCGGAAAGATTGTCACCGCGCGGATCGTCCAGCTGACGCTGCAACACTTCCGGCGTAAAGGCGGCCAAACGGCTGATTTCAATGCTGCGAGGGCCGATCCAGCTTTCGTCCTTCAGTATCTGCGAGTTGCGATGCAACAGTGAGAGTTGCTCAAGAGCTGATGCCGCGTCGTCAGCCGTGAAGACATCCAATGCGTTGCAGAAGGTTTTCCCTTCCACCACCAGATCGCGCATGATGATGACGGCCTGTTGCTCATCGCGGTCGATAACAGCCGATACGCAATCGGGAACGCGCAGTTGCAACCGAGGGGCAATCTTGCAGAAAAAATCTGCTTCCGCGACGCAGCTCGTTCCCAGTGTCTTGTTGCCTTCGTCTATATCGAGCAGCCCCTTGATGCAGAATGCGTGCTGCTCTTGCGAACCTTCGAAGGAAACGACGAAGCGGATCTTCGTGGCCATGGTCTTGATATATTCGACCTGCTCGACACAAGTCACCGCCGCGCCGCCACTGACAGCGGCCAGAGCCATGGAAAGCCATGTGGGATCCAATGCCTCTTCCACAGAGGCTGGCACGGTGCAGGCCGGCTGGTCTGGTACGGTTGATTTGCGTGGCATAATCGGCTTCTCTCTTCCCGGACTTCAGCGTGACGATCTATTGAAATACAGAATTTCAGCACGGGTGCTCTGGGTCAAGTTCCGGCTGCACTGCGAATTTACCCGATGGAGAGACCTATGAGCAGACCTCTTGAAGGCTTCAAGGTTGTGGAAGTCGCGATGTGGGCATTCGTGCCGTCTTGCGGCGGCGTCTTGTCCGATCTTGGCGCAGACGTCATAAAAATCGAACCGCCCAGCGGCGATCCCTTGCGCGGCCTGCAGATCGGCTCGCTGGGTGATAAGTCCAGAGTGGACCTGTCATGGGAAAGCTACAATCGCGGCAAACGTTCGATCACGCTCGACCTGAAGCAGGAACAGGGCCGCGAAGTCTTGATGAAACTTCTGGAAGATGCCGATGTCTTTCTTACCAACCTGCTGCCGCCCGCGCGAAAGAAGATGGGAATTGATGCCGCTGCGATCCGGGGCAAGTTCTCCGGCATCATCTATGCCTCTGGCAGTGGCACAGGCCCGAACGGCCCGGAATGCGAAAAGGGCGGCTATGATGCGATCTCCTATTGGGCCCGGGGAGGAATCTCCTCGACCATGACCGAGGATGGAGCGCCCTATCCGGTCCCGCCGCCCGGCCCCGCCTTTGGAGATACCATGGCAGGCGCGATGCTGGCCGGCGCGGTCTGCGCAGCCCTCGCCAAACGCGGCAAGACCGGCGAAGGCTCCGTGGTCGATGTCCCCCTGATGGGCACGGCCATGTGGTCCATGCAGCGCCTTATCGCCCAATCGACGATGGACGGGATCGAGAAATTCCCCAAGCCATCCAATCCCAAGCCGTTCAACGTTCTGGTTCATACCTATCGCACCAGCGATGACCGATTCGTCGCGCTATGCATGCTGCAGGCCGACAAATACTGGGCAGGCTTTTGCGAAGCGGCCGGCAGGCCGGACCTTGCAGAAAATCCCGACTATGCAACCGATGCACTACGGCGCGAGAACATCGAGGCCTGCATTGCCGAGATCAAGGCTCTGTTCGCTTCGCACACGCTCCAGGAATGGCGAAACATCCTGTCAGGGC
>JAHRVR010000063.1 GCA_019090585.1 Sphingomonadaceae bacterium | reverse complement strand
CTAGTCGTCGGCAGCGTCAGATGTGTATAAGAGACAGCGGTAATGGCGAGCAGGCCGCGCGGCAGACGCAGCTCCATCAGGATGATGGCACTATTGCGCGTATCGTCGGCAAAGGGTCCGATCCAGACACGCCCGGCCAGCAGCGAGAGTGGCAGCATGATCGCAAGCCCGGCAAGCAGGAGGGGAATGGGGCGCATGGTCACAGGCTTTGTCACAGGCTTTGTCACAGGCTTTGTCACAGGCTTTGTCGCAGGTCTTTTCGGGGGCGTAGTCACAGGCTCTTCCTTACCCGCGCCAGATGTTTCGCAGCGCGAATGATCGTCGGTCCGCCACACCACAGCAGCGAGGCATCGAAAGCGACACGGCGGGTGCCCTCCATATGATCGAGCGCCGGATGAGAGAGCAGCCGGTTTTCCTGTGCCTGTGTATCACCCGCAACAAGGATCACACGCGGCGGCCTCGCAAGCACCGCTTCCAGCGGCAGGTAATCGGCCTGAACCATCCCGCGCGCCGCGCTCTGCAATGTAAAGCCGGTATGGGCAAGCATGTCCGCGACAAGCGTATCGCGGCCCGGAACGATGCCGCCCGCCTGCCATACGATTGCGGAGACAGGCAGGTTCCCGCGCGGAGCGGCAGCGCGGGCGAGCGAAGCGTCTATCTGCGCATTGAGGAGGATGCCCGCGCTCTCATGTCCTGCCAGCCGGGCCAGCTCCAGCACTTGCTGTCTGGCCTGATCGACAGTGGCAACGATCGGCAACTGGACCAGCCTTATTCCCAGATCGGTGAACGCGGCCCGCGTGGCGGGCGGGACAAACTCATCCGCAACAACGACATCGGGCCGCAGCGCCAGAACTTCCTCGGCGGAACCCGAAACGGAGCGGTACTGCGCTGCCTTTTGCAGATCCATCGAGGAGGAAGCGGGATTCTGGCTGAAATGCGAAATGGCCAGAACTTGCGCCGGATCGGCGACTTCAGCCAGAATCGCATCGCTGCAAGGATTGAGCGAAACGATGGTGGGGCGCGGCTGGCGCTCCTGTTCCTCTGCACCCTCTTGCCCATGCGAACAGGCAGCGAGAAGCAGTGCAACAAGGAGCGCCAGCCCGCGCATCAGAACCGCGCCCGCGCGCCGATAGTGGCAGAGCGGCCCGCCGTGCCGTAACCGGCGGCAGTCTGATAGTGCTCGTCGGTCACATTCTCGATCCGCCCGAACAGCACGATCCGGTCATTGACCGGCAAGCTGACACGCAATGTGCCAAGTGCATAGCCATCAAGTCTGCTGACATTACCCGCATCGTCGAAACTCCCGCTAACCATGCGAATATCGCCGCCCAGCGCCAGTCCTGCAAGCGGGCTGGTCCAGTCCACGGCAACAGTCACCGCATGACCCGGACGGCGGGCAAGATCGTTGCCACTATTGAAACCGCCCGGCGTGCGGTCCTTTGCCCTGACATAGCTATAGGCGGCCTGCGCCCGGAAATGATCTGTAATGCGCGCGCCCATCTCCAGTTCGATCCCTTCGGCGCGTGCCTTCCCGACATTCTGATAGAAACCGAAGCGCCCATCATCGCAAAGCGGATCGGAAACGGAGAAGCAGGAGATGAAATCTATCAACCCGCGCGTATCGCGGCGGAACGCGGTAAGCGCAATATGCACAGCGGCGCTACGGTCACCCTTCTCAATGGAGATGTCATAGCTTTTGCTGCGTTCGGGCGAGAGTGCGCCATTCCCGAAATCGGAATAGAGCTGGTAAAGCGTCGGCACCTTGAAACCCTCGCCATAGGATGCGCGGACACGCCATTCCCCGCCCAGATCGACAGTGCCATTTGCACCGAAAGTGGCGTCACTGCCAAAGCGGGAATGATCATCAATGCGCGCGCCCGCTGCCACAATAACGATACCGCCCTGCCAGCTGACAAGGGCATGAGCGCTACTTAGCTCGGCTGTATTGCGGCCATCGAAATTGGTCTCGAAGCGCGACCATTCATGGTCTGCACCAAAGTTGAAACGCAGCCCCTGGCCCGCGTCCCATGTGCCTTTCACCGCCACGCGCTCCTGCCGCCCTTTCGAGGCGAAGCCCGGCTCGCGGCCAAAATCAGGATTGAAATTCGCGCGGTCGATATCATAGAGCGCATAAGCCGCTTCGAGATCGAGAGCACCGCCGTCATAGGCCAACCCAGCGCGGCCTGACACTTCCGCGGTCTCGGAAAAGTCAGGCGTGTCGATCAGGCCGTAGGGCGGGCTGAATGAAAAGCTATCGAACTCCAACCGGCTGTCGGCATAGCGGCCCGCTGCAACAAGCGAGAGGCCGTGACCCATCTCGGCGCGCCCGCGCCCGCTCACGCGATACTGGCGAAATCCGTCGGTCTCGGTCCCAGCCGCAGCGGAAGAAAAACCATCGGTCTGAGTATAGCCGGCCGCCAGGCTGATCGCGCTGGAGCCGTTGCTATATCCGCCGCTGACATCTGCATTGGCCGTATCGCGCGCGCCATATTCGACGCCCGCTTCCACTCCCTCCACTGAGCGCGAGGTCATTGCCAGAATTCCGCCGATTGCTGCAGATCCCCAGACCACACTGTTCGATCCGCGCAGCAGCTCTACTTTGCCGATTGGCCCGGTCATCAGATTGCCGAAATCATACCCGCCGGACGGAGCCGCCGCATCGGCAACACGAATGCCATCAACCAGCACCAACAGCTGCTGCGAATTGGCGCCGCGCACGAACAGGCCGGTGAAGCCGCCCAGCCCGCCGTTGCGCGTAAAAGTTACGCCGGGAAGCCGTTCCAGCACGCGCGTAAGGTCCGCGCCTTGAATACTTGCGATCTCTTCAGGCCCGACAATGCTGAGCGATTGGCCTGCCTTGTCGACAGGGATCTCAAAGCCGGTCGCCAGCACGGTG
>JAHRVR010000062.1 GCA_019090585.1 Sphingomonadaceae bacterium | reverse complement strand
GGTCAGTACATGGAAGAAACCGGCAATGGCCAGCAGTCCAAGGCCCGCAACCAGCATGCCAGTGATGGCGCCGGAGCGAAATGCGATGGTCAAACCATTTTGCAGGCTTTCGGCGGCGCCAGCGGCAGTGCGAACATTGGCTTTCACCGAAATGTTCATGCCGATGAAGCCAGCGACTCCTGAAAGGACAGCGCCGATTATGAAGCCGACCGCGGGAATGACGCCCAGAAAATATCCCACCACCAGTGCGACGACGACGCCGACAACGGCAATGGCTGTATATTGCCGCTTCAGATAGGCTTGAGCGCCTTCCTGAATAGCTCCGGCAATTTCCTGCATTTTTTCGGTGCCTGCTGGTGCGTTAAGCACCTGCCTGCTGGTGATAAAGCCGTAAATTAGGGCCAGAAGGCCCAATAAAATTGCGATCGTGACGAGGTTCACGGAACGCCCCTCCTGCTGTTATTCCTGTTGAAAGCTGACCCGATATTGCGGCCCAGCAAGCCTGCGGCGCTAGAGCTTCGGTAAGCACCATGCAACCCCAAAATGGCCATTTTTCCCGGAAAAGCACGCTTGGTCAGCTTAGTGACGAAATCCCAGTTCATCCGCATTGGTGAGGCGTTGATTATCAAGCAGGACAGGGGCGTCAGCTCGCGGTGCAGCAGTGCCGATCTGTGTTGCCGGTATCGGCAGGGAAATTCCCGCAGGCGCAGTGAACAGCAGTTCGTAATCGTCTCCCCAGCGCAGCGCTTCATCTCGGCGGTCTTCCGGCGCGGCAATGGGGACTGCCGCGCTGTCTATTGCAAGGGTGACGTCACTGGCATTGGCCAGCCGTAATGCATCGAGCAGCAAGCCGTCAGAAATATCCATGATGGCGCTGACATGCGGGGCAAGTGCGATACCCTCATCAAGCCGTGCATGTGGCCGGCGAAAGGCGAGGCTATCGCCGCTTCCCGCTTTCAGTGCTTCAAAGCCGAGCATGGCTGCGCCCAGCGGCCCGGTGACGTAGAGCGCATCGCCGCTGCGGGCAGTGCCGCGTGATGGAACCGGAACATAGCTGGCCTTGCCGATCGCGGTGAGGCCGAGCGCCTGGGTTCCTGTGCCCGCAACAGTGTCTCCGCCAAGCAATGACGCGCCGTAGTGATCGAGAGCTTCGTGCAACCCTTCGACAAATCGCGCGTCGTCCATTCCGAACATATATCCCAGCAGCACGCCAAGCGGTCTGGCTCCTTTGGATGCAAGATCGGACAGATTGACTGTAACGAGTTTCCAGGCAACGTCGGCGGGGTCTTGCCCGGGAAGATAGTGAATGCCTTCGACCATCATGTCATGGGTGATGACGAGGGTTTCCTCGCCCACTTTCAGCACCGCGCAATCATCATCAAGGTTCCGTGCGCCCGGGTGCACCGCCAGTTGGCGCAAGGAATCGATGAAGGCGAACTCGCCGCTCAGCGGACCGCCTTTGCGATGGCATCAAGCACCCCGTTTGCAAACTTCGATTCGGTTGCCTCGAAGAACGCGTGGGAGACATCGACGTATGAGCTGATTGCAGCGCCTGTGGGCACGTCGGCGCGCGCGATCAGCTCATAAGTGCCGGCGCGCAGGATCTGGATCATCGTCTTGTCGAGCCGGGCAAGCGCCCAGCCCTTTGCAAGCTTGGCCGAAATCAGCTCATCAATCTCGTCTCGCCGGGCCAGCACACCCTTGACCACATCGTCGAAGAAGGCCGTTTCGGCCTGCGCATACTGGTCGTGATCAATCTCTGCACCCAAACGGTGCAGGTGGAATTCGTCCAGAAGCCGGGCCAGCGGCGTCTTTTCCATTTCATGCTGATAGAGCGCCTGCACGGCGGCGAGGCGGGCTGCGGCGCGCGCCTTCGAACGGGTCTTCATATGCAATGCCTCATATACCCAGTCTCGCTTCGATGGAGCGCGCATGGGCCGGGAGGCCCTCGGCTTCGGCCAGCGCAATGGCAGCGGGCCCTATAGCCTTGAGCGCATCCTCACCCATTTCGATGAAGCTGGTGCGTTTCATGAAATCGAGCACCGAGAGTCCCGATGCAAAACGCGCCCGGCGTCCGGTGGGCAGTACGTGGTTCGGTCCGGCAACATAGTCGCCCACTGCCTCGGGTGTGTGGCGCCCAAGGAAGACCGATCCGGCATGGCGGATCTGCGCAAATAGAGTTTCGGGATCGTCTGTAGCGATCTCGACATGTTCAGCAGCCAGCGCATTGGCAAGGGCAGGGGCCTCATCGAGGCTGCCCACTTCGATGATGATGCCATTATTCTGCCAGCTTTCGCTTGCGACCTTAGCCGTCTGCAGCATGGCAAGTTCCACGCCAACGCGGTCCGCCACACTGTCAGCCAGCACCGGATCGTCGGTGATGAGGATCGCCTGAGATTGTGGATCGTGTTCGGCCTGGCTGAGCAGGTCTGCCGCGATCCATTCAGGGTTGTTGTTTCCATCGGCAATGACAAGGATTTCGCTTGGGCCTGCAACCATGTCGATACCGACCACGCCATAAAGTTGCCGCTTGGCTTCCGCGACCCAGGCGTTGCCCGGTCCGGTAATGACATCGACCGGGCGGATATTGGCCGTGCCATAGGCAAGCGCGCCTATCGCTTGTGCACCGCCGACCCGCCAGATCTCATCGATTCCGGCCAGATGCGCAGCGGCCAGCACGAGCGGACTGACTTTGCCACCGGGCGTGGGCGTTACAACAACCAGCCGTTCGACCCCTGCGACTCTGGCCGGAATGGCATTCATCAACAGCGATGACGGATAAGCGGCCCGTCCGCCTGGAACGTAAAGCCCCGCAGCATCGATCGCGCGCCATTTCGCCCCGAGCCGCACGCCAGCCTCGTCAGTATAGTCCCTGTCTTCGGGCAACTGGGCTTCGTGGAAGGCACCGATGCGCTGGGCGGCCAATTCAAGCGCGGCGCGAAGCTCCGGCTTGAGAGCTTCGAAGGCCTCGCGGCATTCGTCCGGTCCAATCCGCCAATCCGCTTCGCAAGCCGGTGTGTGACCATCGAAACGCCCGGTCAGTTCCGCAAGCGCAACATCGCCGCGGCTGCGGACATCGGCGAGGATACGCGACACGTCATCTGTGACGTCATCGCCGCTTTCACGCCGGTCTTGCACAAGCCTGGCAAAAGCTTCCCCAAAATCTGCATCGCCGGATTGCAGGCGCAGCATCACACAGCCCCTGCCGCTTCGGTCCCGGCGGCAGCGGCGCGGAACTGATCGATCAGCGCGCCGAGCCGATCATCGGTCTTCAAAGCGGCCCGGTTGACGATGAGACGCGCGGAAATATCCAGGATCACGGTGGTTTCTTCCAGCCCGTTTTCCTTAAGAGTGCGGCCGGTTGAGACAAGATCGACAATGCGGCTGGCAAGCCCCAGGCTGGGGGCGAGTTCCATTGCGCCGTTCAGTTTGACGACTTCGGCCTGGACACCCTGCGCTTCAAAGTGCCGGCGGGTCAGGTTGGGATATTTGCTGGCGATCCGCAGGTGGCTGGCGCCGTTGCTGACTTTTCCTTCAACTGGCGCGGCGACCGACAGGCGGCAATGGCCGATATTGAGATCGACAGGGGCATAAAGGTCCCGATAGGAAAATTCCTCGACAACGTCCGATCCGACAATGCCGACTTGCGCTGCACCGTGCGCAACAAATGTCGCGACATCGAAAGCACGAACACGAATGATGCGCGTGTCCGACCCCTCACAGGCGAACGACAGCGCACGGGACTTCTTATCGTGAAATTCCGCGTCCGGGACGATTCCGGCGCTCGCCATCAGTGGCAAGGCTTCGTCCAGAAGACGGCCCTTCGGAACCGCGAAGGTCAGTGGTTTGTCCTGCATATTCGACATGGTGCGGCGCAATACGGCGGGACGCGCCAAAGGGCAACTCAAAGCGCACAATCCTGAGGCGGCGCTGCAACGAAACGGCGCATGACGACGGCTAGGTCCCCGGGATACATGGTCTCGTCACCATCTTGCTCATTCACCGGGTGCCCGCGCCCGGATGGCAAGTGCGTGGACCCGCTGGCCGGGAATATCGCCCAGAGCGCCATTGACCATTCGCTGGCGTTGCAGACGGGAAACACCGGCGAAAGCCACGCTCTCGATTTCTATCGTAAAATGCGATTCGCCGCTGCCATCGTCGCCCGAATGGCCGCTGTGCTGGGCGCTGTCGTTGATGACCGCGAGCCGACTGGGCGTGAAAGCCGCAGTCAGCAATTGTTCGATTTCCTGTGCGATCTGTCCGTTCATATTATCTCCTCAGGGTTCCAATCTAGTGATTTGCGGGCCATGTTAAAGGCCGTGAAGAAAGACAGGTTCCACGGTCGATTTGAATCGCAGGGCAGGCAATGCAGTTGGCCGGGATGCGATGAACCGGGCGAATTTCGCGCGCCGGGCATTCGTGTGTCCGGTTTTGACGGGCCGGGCGACTTTCGCTGGCTGTGCCTCGAACACATTCGCCAGTTCAATGCCGGTTATGATTACTTTGAGGGCATGAACTCAGAGGAAATCCTGCAAGCGCAGTCTCCCTTGCATGGTTGGGAGCGCGAGACACGGGCTTTTCGCCCCACCGCTGGGGTGGATGGCGCGCCGCGATGGGCTGATTTTTCCGATCCGCTCGATGCAATTGGCGCGCGGGCCCGCGCATTCCGCCAGCGCGCTGAAGCGGTCAACCGGCCACAGCAGCGGAGCGATGGCAGGGCAACAAGCTGGGAAGAGCGGCGCGCGCTGGAAACACTCGGACTGCCTATCGACGCGGATATTCAGACTTTGCGCCGCCGATATTCAGAGCTGGTCAGGCGCTATCACCCCGATCGCAATGGTGGAAACCGGCGGCATGAGGGTAAGTTGGGCGAAGTCGTCGATGCCTATAAGATGCTGCGCAAGGCTGCGGCTTTCAACTGAGAGAGCCGCAGAATCAGCGCCCCATTGCCGCTTTGAACCGGGCCGCGTTTTCTACCCCAAACGCACCCTTGATATCCTTGCCAGAATAGAATTGCCCAAAGTCGACGGCATCGCTTGGTATCTGCACCCAGGGAAGCTTGTAATCGGTGAAGATATGGACTGTCGGTTCAAGCGCACTCGTATTGTCGAGCGTGCCGCCGCGCATGAACCACACACCGTCGCCAGCCCCATGATAGACGCTCCACACCGACACGCGGCATTGCGGGCATCTCATGTTTGCAACGCCTGCGCCGCTCGGCGTTTGGAGTTCAAACGCTTCGGGCTGGAGGCCAAGCAATTCGACATTGCCGGGTTCGGTCAGCAGGTTGATGGCGAAGGCACTGCCGCTTTGACGCTGGCAATCATGGCAGTGGCAGCAGTTGATGCTTATCGGTTCGGCATTCAGGCGATAACGCACTTTGCCGCAGCCGCAGCCGCCTTCCTGTCCGGTCAGCATGACCAGTCCAGGCATGAGAGGCTGCCAGCGAGCCGGTGCGTTTGCACGCGGTTCATTTCTTCATCTTCTCGATAAGGTCGTTGTCGATCTTCTTGGCGTCCTTATAGGCTGGTCGCTGCTGGATCCGCTCGGCGTAGGCAACGAAGGCCTCCTTTGGTGGGATCGTGCCGAAATTCAGGCCCCAGTCGACCAAGCTTCCGACGTAAACATCCGCCATGGTGAATTTTGGTCCGCAGACATAAGCGCGGTCGGCCAGCCACCACTCCAGCGTGGTCGTTGTGCGCTCGAAATTGCCCCATCCGGCCATGCCCTGCTGCTCGGGCTCTACCGGATCGAATCCCAGCGCCTTTGCGGTAATGGCCTGATCGACGGGGCCTGCTGCGAAGAACATCCAGCGCAAATAGTCAGCCTTTTGTTCGTCGGTGGGCAGCAAGCCGGATTCGGGGTGCATTTCGGCCAGGTAAGCACAGATTGCCGCAGCCTCGCTCACCACCCGGTCTCCGCCATTGGCATGGTGCACCAGAGTCGGCAGTTTGCCCATCGGATTGATCTTGAGCAGGGCTTCCGGCTTGTTCCGAAAATCCACCAGCGCGTCTTCATAATCGGCGCCAACTTCCTGAAGAGCCCATCGCGCAATCTGGCTGCGTGACATGGGATGCGTGAAAAATGTGTAGTTCGCCATGATCGAATCCTTTCGTGCAGGCGGACAATTGCAAGAAATATCCGGCATTGGCGAGGCAATTCAGTGAACTCCTGTCCGAATCCGTATTGCAGCGCAGCGCGGGCGATTGTACGCGGGCAGACGATATGACCGAACAAGCAAAATTTCAGAGCGAAGATCGCAACGCCACACTGATGGCTGCGCCCGATACCGAAATCGACGTGCGGGAAACATTTGGCATCGATATCGACATGAAGGTGCCTGCCTTTACCGAGGCTGATGAACGTGTGCCCGATATTGACGGGGCCTATGTGTTCGATCCCGATACCACGCTGGCCATAATTGCGGGCTTTGCCTTCAATCGCCGGGTGATGGTTCAGGGCTATCACGGCACCGGAAAGTCCACCCATATCGAGCAGGTCGCCGCGCGTCTTAACTGGCCGTGCATCCGGATCAACCTTGATGCCCATATCAGCCGTATTGACCTGATCGGGCGCGATGCCATCGTGCTGCGCGACGGTTTGCAGGTAACCGAATTTCGCGAAGGTCTGCTGCCCTGGGCGCTCCAGCACCCCGTGGCGCTGGTTTTTGATGAGTATGATGCGGGCCGGCCCGATGTGATGTTCGTAATCCAGCGCGTGCTGGAAACCGAAGGCAAGCTTACACTGCTCGACCAGAACCGGATCATCCGGCCCAATCCCTATTTCCGGCTGTTCTCCACGGCCAACACCGTGGGGCTGGGCGATACCTCCGGGCTGTATCACGGCACCCAGGCGATCAATCAGGGCCAGATGGACCGCTGGAACATCGTGGTGGGCTTGAACTATCTGGCGCCGGAAACAGAGAACGCGATTGTCCGGTCAAAGGTGCCGGATATGGACGAGAAGATAATTTCTGACATGGTCAAGGTTGCAGACTTGTCGCGTCAGGGCTTCATCAATGGCGACATTTCGACCGTGATGAGCCCGCGCACGGTTATCACCTGGGCGCAGAACACCACGATCTTCAACGATCCGGGTTTCGCCTTTCGCCTCTCGTTCCTCAACAAATGCGATGAGACAGAACGGATGCTGGTGGCCGAATATTATCAGCGCGTGTTTGGAACAGAGCTGCCCGAAAGCATCGTCGCAAAGACCTGACAGGCTCTCGGCGCGCAGTGAACCCCGTCGGTGCGCACCAGCGGGCTTTCAGGTGTCGGGGTAGAAAGCTTGCACGAAGTAAAGGCCTTCAGGGGGAGCGTTTAGCCCTAGCGTCTGCCGGTCGCGCGCTTCCAGTGCTTCGGTAATTCGCGCTTCGCTCCATCGTTCCATGCCCACGAGTGCAAGGCAGCCCACCATTGAGCGCACCTGATGATGCAGGAAACTGCGCGCTCCGGTTTCAATGACGATCTCTTCTGCGCCTATCGCGTTTTCTGCGCGTCGGACATTGAGGAAATCGAGTGATTTGACCGGGCTTTGGGCTTGGCAATGGGCCGAACGGAAGGTCGTGAAATCGTGTAGTCCGACCAGTGCCTGTGCCGCGCGGTGCATCGCTTCTACATCCAGCGTCCGGGCGATCTGCCAGGCCCTTCCGCGCGTTACGGTGAGGGGCGCGCGGCGGTTGATAATCCGATAGAGATAACGGCGCCCGATACAGGAAAACCGCGCGTGCCAGTCATCGGGTGCGATGCGGCAATCCGTGACGGCAATGGGTTTGGGCCGTAATTTCGCATTGAGCGCGCCCATCAGACGGAACGGCTCGATCTGCTTTTCAACATCGATGTGGCTGCTCATCGCAAGGGCATGAACCCCGGCATCTGTGCGTCCCGCTGAATGCATGGTGACTTTCTCACCTGTCACCGCAAAGGCCGCGTCTTCGACCGATTGTTGCACCGAAGGATCCAGCGCTTGGCGTTGGAGCCCCATGAAGGGGCCGCCATCGAATTCCAGTGTCAATGCGAAGCGGGTCATTGTTCGCTATTCAGTATCGAACCGGGAGGGATGGGCTTGCCGCGCAGCAGGTCGTCAATGTCCATGGCGGGTTTTCCGGCGCGCTGGATGCGCGTTGGGCGGATCGTCCCGGCCTCGCAGGCGATCGTGAGGCTGTTGTCGAGCACTTCGCCAGCCTCGCCCGATCCATCGCCAGTATCCGCTGCCCAGACCTTGTAGCGTTCGCCGCCGAAGGTGAAGAATGCGCCGGGGGCAGGGGCAAAAGCCCGCACTTGCCGTTCCACTTGCGTGGCCGGCTGTGCGAAATCGAGTAGCGACTCGGCCTTGTCGATCTTTGTTGCATAAGTGGCGCCGTCTTCGGGCTGCTGCACAGCGGGAAAAGCCTCAAGATCGGCCAGCACTTCGGCAATTAACGCGCCTCCCATTATCGCAAGCTCATCGGTCAGTTCGCCAGATGTCTTGGCATCCACCGGGGTTGCTGCAACTTTGCGCATTGGCCCGGTATCAAGCCCGGCTTCCATTTGCATGATGGTGACGCCGGTTTCCTCATCTCCTGCCAGAATCGCGCGCTGGATCGGCGCCGCGCCGCGCCAGCGTGGCAGGATGGAGGCGTGGATGTTGATGCAGCCCAGCCGCGTGGCATCGAGGATCGGCTGCGGCAGGATGAGGCCATAGGCAGCAACCACTGCAATATCGGCCTCCAGCGCGGCAAATGCGGCTTGTTCCTCGATTCCTTTGAGCGAAGCGGGGTGGCGCACGTCCAGTCCGCGCGACTCGGCCTCACGGTGGACGGGCGTTGGCGTCAGCTCTTTGCCGCGCCTGCCGCCGGGGCGGGGTGGCTGCGTGTATACCGCGATAATTTCGTGCCCTGCCTCGGCCAGCGCGGCAAGCGCAGGCACGGCGAAATCGGGCGTTCCCATAAAGATGATGCGCATAAGCGGGTCGTACGGTCTTTCGTGAGCGGGCCACAGGCCCTATCTCCCGAACTATGGCATCGCAAGAGATTGAGACGCTGACATCGGCATTGTCACGCTTGCCGGGGCTGGGGCCACGCTCTGCCCGGCGTGCCGTGCTGTGGCTGATCAAGCGGCGAGAAACCGCGTTGCCGCAATTGCTCGATGCGCTCGATGCGGTGAGAGAGACGCTGATTGAATGCGCCAGTTGCGGCAATGTTGACACTACCGATCCCTGCGGCATCTGTTCCGATCCGCGCCGCGATGCGCGCTCGCTTTGCGTGGTGGAGGATGTTGCGGACTTGTGGGCGCTGGACCGCGCGCACTTGTTTACCGGCCGCTATCATGTGCTGGGCGGGCGGCTTTCTGCGCTTGACGGCGTGCGGCCAGAAGACCTGACAATCGCCGGGCTGATCGAACGTGTTGCGCAAGGCGGGATCGACGAAGTGGTTCTGGCGACGAATGCCACGCTGGAAGGGCAGACGACTGCCCACTACATTTCCGAACGGCTGGAAAATCACCCGGTGCGCATCACCCAGCTTGCGCATGGCTTGCCGGTAGGCGGAGAGCTTGATTACCTTGATGAAGGCACGCTCGCTCAGGCGCTGAGGGCGCGGCGGCCGATTTCTTAGAAGCGTGCAAGTTTTTTCTGCCGCTTGATAGTCCCGCCCGGCGCCATTATCTGGGCCGCATGGCTATCCGTGAAATCCTTGAAGTACCCGATCCGCTCTTGAAGCTGGCATCGAATCCGGTCGAAAAATTCGACGATCAACTCAAGACGTTGATCGCTGATATGTTTGAGACAATGTACGATGCGCCCGGCATCGGCCTCGCTGCGATTCAGGTGGGTGAGCCTCTGCGCGCGGTGGTGATTGATCTTCAGCCGGACGATCCGGATGCTGAGCCAGAAGAGTGCACTGCGCATGGCGGGCACGCTCACTCGCACCAGCCCACCAAGCGCGAGCCGCACGTGTTCATCAATCCCGAGATTCTCGATCCGTCGGACGATCTGGAAACCTGTCAGGAAGGCTGCCTGTCCGTTCCGGAGATTTTTGCGGATGTGGAGCGGCCGGCGCGGATCACGGCCCGCTGGCAGGATCTGGACGGGAATCAGCATGAGGAAGAGTTGGACGGGATGATGGCCACGTGCCTGCAGCACGAGATGGACCACCTCGAAGGGGTGCTGTTCATAGACCACCTTTCCCGCCTCAAGCGGCAGATGGCGCTCAAGAAGCTGGATAAGCTGCGCAAGGCGGCGTGATCGGGGCAAATTGCTCCGATCCGGGGATAATTCGCAACACAGTTCTGGTGTTCCCCATCCGTTCCGGGTAGCCTACAGGGATGGACTCAACTTTTCTCGCTTTGATCGCCCTCGTTTTAGGCTTGGCCGCAGGTGCTGCGCTGGGCTGGTTTTTCGGCTCGCGTCCGGCGGCTGATCTGAAGGCCCGCGTTTCTGAACTTGAAACAGAGGCAAAAGATAGTGATTCGCGGTATTTGCACGCGTTCGCTGAACTTGAAGCGGCCAAGGAGAGGGCCAAACGAGACATTTCATTGTCGCAAGAACTTGAGAGAGTTCGCACCGAACGAGATTCCAAGAGCACCGAACTGGCTAGCCTTCGCAGTGAAATAATTGAACGGGAGAAGGCGGCTGATGCGAGATACCGTGAAAGAGAAGTGCATTTTGAACGTGAGTTGAAGCGGCTGGTTGAAGCTGAAGAAAAGTTGCAAGCAAAGTTTACGGAGATTGGTGACAAACTCTTGTCAGGTGCGCAGGAAAAATTTCTAGAAACTGCGCACTCGCGCTTCGAGGCCTTGAACAAGAAATCCCTTACGGAGCTCGAAAAGAAGGTCGGGCCAGTCGGTGAAACGCTCGAACGTTTTCGTAAGCGCGTAGAAGAAATCGAAAAGAATAATACGGCTGGTTTTCATCAGCTTAAGGGTGTGATAAGCGAGGTTAGGGATGGTCAGCAACGGGTGCTCGAGGGGGCAAACAAGATTTCAACAACCCTCCGGGGTGCTTCCAAAGCACGAGGTGATTGGGGGGAGCTGCAGCTCCAGAACCTTATCGAAAGTTGTGGCTTAAGAGATCATACCGATTTCGATCTACAATTTAGCGTTATTGGTGGTGACGGTTTGCTCCGTCCAGATGCAATTATTAATATTCCGGGCGGACGTAGATTAGTCGTCGACGTCAAGAATGTCTTTAATACTTATGCTGAAGCAAATGAAGCTGAGACTGAAGAGCAGCGGCAAGTTTTACTTCGTTCTCACGCTAGGCAAGTTCGTGGTCATATTGATGAGCTTTCAGCTAAGCGGTATCAGGACTATGTGGAGGGGGCAGCGGACTTTGTAGTGTTGTTCATTCCAGGCGAACACGTTCTATATGCTGCGCTTAGTCAAGATAGTTCGAAAGACGGCTCGTTGTTGGAATATGCGCTTCAGCGGAACGTCGTGCTGTCCTCTCCACTTAATTTCATGTCGATCGCTTTGACCGTTGCGACAGTATGGAGACAGGCCGGCGCTCACGCTGACGCTAAGGAAATAACGGAGCTTGGCAAAGAACTTTATGATCGGCTAGCGCGTATGGGGTCTCTTCTGGCAAAGGTCGGGGATGACCTTGCTAAGACTAATAGGAGTTTCAACACTGCAGTGGCTTCGTTCGAAAGCCGTTTGGTTCCGACTGGTCGAAAGTTTGAGCAGCTTAGTATTGATACGTCAGCGGTGCAGATGAAGGACGTACGACCTCTGGAGATTGAGCCACGCCAGCTCGTGCATGTCGAGTCTTCCGATGAAATCGATGAAGGATCAAACAATACCGCCGGCTAGGCGGCTGTCTCAGTTCTTGCGCAGCTTGGCCAGCGCTTCATAAGCCAGCACTGCACCGGCGATCGCCGCATTCAAACTGTCGGCGCGGCCCAGCATGGGAATGGTGACGCGCAAGTCGCAGGCATCTTCACAGGCTTGAGGCAGGCCTTGCGATTCGTTACCAACCATGAGGAAGCAGGGAGCCGAATAAGCCGCGTTCCTGTAATCGACCGCATTGCGCAATGATGCGGCGACGAGCTGGCCTTCACCTTGCCGCAGCCAGCCTAGGAATTCCTCCCATCCCGCGCGCGCCAGTTTCTGGGTGAAAACGGCGCCCATGCTGGCGCGCACTGCCTCTACGGAGAAGGGATCGGCGCAATCGTCAATCAGGATCAGCCCGCCTGCACCCACGGCATCGCCGGTGCGCAGCATGGTGCCCAGATTGCCGGGATCGCGCATTTCGTACGCAACCAGCCAGATCGGAGCTGCGGTGCGATCGATGCTGGTAAGGTGCGTGTCAAACTCGGCAAAAACCCCGGCAACTGCCTGGGGGTTTTTCTTGCCCGTTACTTTGGCGAGGATAGCCTCATCCATTTCAACCACGTCGCCGCCAGCGTCACCGACCGCGCATTCCAACTCCTCCAGCAGTGGGTGCGGCTGCCGATTTGTAGCCATCACCAGCATTTCCGGCAAAGTCCCTGACAGGCGAGCATCGGTCAGCAGGCGTAGCCCTTCGGCCAGGAAGCGGCCTTCACGCTTGCGATGTTTCTTGTCGCGCAGCGAGCGCAGGAGTTTGACGAGCGGATTGGAAAACCCGGTGATGGTGCGGCGTTCATGCATGGCGCCGACCCTACGTCTCGCCGAAGCCGTTCCGCACGAGGCTGGCCAAAGCTTCCAGCGCGGTATCGGCACCGTCGCCGGACACCAGAATCTCGATCGTATTGCCTTTGGCAGCGCCGAGCATCATCAATCCCAGAATCGAGCCGCCTTCCGCTTCGACTCCATCCTTGGAAACCTTGATGTCGAGGCTTTCGAATTGTTCGGCAACCAGGTTGACAAATCGTGCGCTAGCCCGGGCGTGCAGACCGCGTTGATTAACGATTTGCACCGTTTCCTGGACAGTGATCACGCGTCCTGCCCCAGATACTCAGAGGCGACCGTGATATAGTTGCGGCCTGCATCGCGCGCGGCAACGGCGGCGTCCTGTACGGTCATGCAACAGCGCGCCTTGGCCAGCCGGATCAGCATGGGCAAGTTGATCCCGGCGATGACTTCCACCTTCCCCGCCTGCATCAGGGAAATGGCAAGGTTGGAAGGGGTGCCGCCGAACAGATCGGTCAGGACCACTGCACCATCGCCAGTATTGACCTTCTTGATGGCCTTGGCGATTTCCCGGCGCCGCAGTTCCATGTCGTCACTAGGGCCGATGCAGATGGTTGCCACGTCATTTTGAGGGCCAACCACGTGTTCCATCGCGTTGACAAATTCCTCGGCAAGCTTGCCGTGGGTAACCAGGACCATTCCGATCATTTGGGAATTACGCTCCGAAAATCCTGCGACTGTGCCGGGGGTTTTGTCTCGTGCTTCACAGGGCCGGGCCTCTTTCCAGAAGATCGGCTGCCCGCGAGCCCAGGTTGCGATGCAGTAATGTGGGCGAAAAACCCGCATTGCGCAAGGCTGCACCAATCTGCTCGGCCATGAAGACCGAGCGATGGCGCCCGCCGGTGCACCCGAAGGCGACATGGACATAGGCTTTTCCCTGTGCCCGGTAGCGGGGAAGTAGCTGCTTTATCAGTCCGGAAATCCGATCGAAGGCTTCCTCGAAAGCGGGATCCTTGCGGATGTGCTCGCCAACGGCGGGATCGAATCCCGTCAGTTCGCGCAGTTCCGGGACCCAGTGCGGATTATCGAGAAATCGCATGTCGAAGACGAGATCTGCCACCGGAGGCATGCCCCGGGCGAAACCGAAGCTGGAGACAGTCAGGGTCAGTTCCCTCCCATCTCCCGACGCGAAACTTTCACGAATCACTTGCTGCAGGGCATTCGCTGAAAATTCGGATGTATCGATGAGCAAGTCGGCCCATCGCCGCAGAGGCTCAAGCAATTCGCGCTCGGCCTTGATACCCGTGGCCGCCGGCAGATCGGCTGCAAGTGGGTGACGCCGCCGTGTTTCGTTATAGCGCCTCTCAAGTTCCGGGTTTGAACAATCGAGAAACAAAGTGGTCAATTCCAGATCGTCGCGCCCGGTCAGAGCCTTGACTTGCGCTATGATGCCGCGCGGATCGAAGCCTCGTGTTCGGGAGTCAAAGCCGATGGCAAGCGGGGCGGCCAGGTCGCCGCTTTCCTGCGTATCGATCAACCGTTCGAGCAGCCGGATCGGGAAATTATCGATGATTTCCCAGCCAAGGTCTTCGAGCACCTTGAGCGCGGTGCTTTTTCCTGCGCCGAGGAGCCCTGTAACCAGCAGCAGACGCTGTTTGTCCCTTGCGATGGACGGATTGTTCGATTCACCGGGCATGGGCAACAGCATTGCGCCGCTCGGGCCGCAAAGGAAAGAGGGCTAATCCAATTGTCTCCAACTGACACTCAGCCAAGCGCAATCCCGAATTTTTCAAGCGCCAGCTCTGCCTTGATCGCGAGATTGGGACCTTTTGGATAAAGCGTGATCCTTGGGATTGCGATGCCCAGAAATTCTGCATGGCCGGGTTCGTCAATGAATCGCGGCGCATCACGGTCAAGGTGGATGACAAGGCAGACCCTTGTTTCGTCGCACACTGGCAATGTCACTAGCCCAAGGTTGCGGACTTCGATCAAACCGCGCGTGTTGGGATGCGGCTGAATGAATAGTCCGTCGTTTCGCGAGCCCATTAATAACCCGTCGTCGCCGATTAGTTGGGCGCCCCTGTCGATCAGGCTGAGCGCAAGGGAGGATTTGCCGATGCCCGGGGGGCCTTCGATCATGACCGCCCGGCCGTCTATGGCGATTGCACTTGCCTGATAAGCCTGCGTCATTCGGTCAGCCATGCGGGAAGCGAGATAATGAGCCGGGCACCGGGCTGCGAATCCTTCCGCGCGCCAGCCGTTAGCGAGCCGAAATGCGCCTCTACGATGGTGCGGGCAATGGCCAGGCCAAGCCCACTGTGCTTGCCAAAATCTTCGGCGGAGGGGCGCAGGGAATGGAAGCGCTCGAACACTTTCTCTCGCGCTTCATCCGGGATTCCAGGGCCGTGATCGGAAATTGCGACGACTATTTGATCGTCATGCCGCTCAAACTGGATCTCGATCAGTTCGCCATCGGGCGAGAACGATACTGCGTTGTCCAGCAGATTGTGCAGCACCCGCTCCAGCCTGGGCCCGTCGCCGGAAACCAGCATTGGCTTATCGCTGCGCTGTGAAATCTGGATTTCGCTCGAACCGTTCACTCCGCGGCTTTCGCGTTCGGCCACAAGCGCCTGCACCAGTTTGAAAAGGTCTACACAGGTGAACTCGGTGCGGCTCAGCTGCGCGTCGATGCGGCTCGCATCGGCGATTTCGGTCACGAGCCTATCGATTCGGCCGACATCCTGCCGGGCAATGGTGAGTAGCTGCGCGCGCAGATCAGGATCGTCGACTCTCTGGAGGGATTCCACTGCGCTGCGAAGCGATGTCAGAGGGTTCTTCAGTTCATGGGAGACATCCGCCGCAAAACTTTCGACCGCATCAATCCGTTGTCGCAAGGCGGCTGCCATGTCCGAAATCGCGCGGGCGAGGAGGCCAATTTCGTCTCGCCTTTCGGGCAGGCGCGGGACCACGACTTCGCGGTCTCTGCCAAGCCGCACGCGAACTGCCGATCGCACCAAAATCCGCAAGGGCTGGACGATAGTGCGGGCAAGGAACAGCGAAAGCAGGATCGAGATCATGAAGGCCGCGCCAACGATAATCGCCAGCGTCTGGCGCGCATCACGCACATTTTGTGTGATGTCGCGCGCATTGCGGGTGGTCAACAAGACGGCCCCGCTCGCGCCGATTGGTGTTGCCGCATTGATCACCGGAGTTTGATCCCGCGCTAACCGATGGACAATCACCGTTGATCCGCTGTCCATCGCTTCGGAAATCTCCGGCCACTGCACCGCGCCGGGATCATCATGGTCGATATGCGGCGCAATCGGCGGAGAGCCGAGCAAGAAATCCATACCGCTGTCGAGTAAACGGGCAGCATGTTGCAACCATGGCTCACTATCGGGATCGATAAATGAAAAGCTGGGTTCGGCGAGCTTGAAACTGTCTGCTGCAAGCTTTCCTTCTGAATCGTATAACCGCAGGCGCAGCCCTTGCTCAGCAGCGATGCGAAGCATTCGTTCGCGCACTTCGCCCGGCTGACTTCCGTCCAGCGCGGTGGCTGCTATTTGCACTTCGCTGGTGGCGAGAATGAAGCGTTCGGCAAACAGCTCCTTGCGGTAGCTGTCGATGTAGAAAAGGCTTCCCGCCAGCAGGGCAAGGGCAATGAAATTGACCGCCAGTATGCGCACTGTGACCGACATTCGCCACGGCCAGTTTTTCCTGACCCGGGTATCGGCGGAGTGCGGGTTAGCCATCGGTAAACGAGTATCCGGCGCCATAAAGAGTGTCGATCGCGTCGAACTTGGAATCAATAGCACGGAATTTGCGGCGCAGGCGCTTGATGTGGCTGTCGATAGTTCGGTCGTCGACAAAAATGTCGTCGCTATAGGCC
>JAHRVR010000061.1 GCA_019090585.1 Sphingomonadaceae bacterium | reverse complement strand
GGACATGGGGGGGCGAGCAACGGGGCGGCATCTGATCTCGAATCTGGCACTATAACCGTCGACTTGGTCGAAAAATCTGCACGTTCGGCCACAGACGCGTTGTTCATTTGTCAACTGTGCCTATCTCGGGTTATGTTGGAGAACCGGCGCGTGTCGTCGTTTAGCAATGGATTTGTTGGTGTGACTGTCGAAATTGTAATCTTGGCGATGATTGCAGCCTTCCTGGGGCTGCGTCTCTACTCTGTGCTGGGCCGCCGTGCCGAGCATGAGGAAGAGCCTATTCAGGGCCGGTTTGATAATCCGCCCGGTGCACCTCGCTCACCTGCGCATCAGCCCGCTGAGGAAACGGAAGCATTTCCGCCGCGCATGCCGCAGCGTGAGTTTCTGTCGGCCACGCCAATGGTTCAGGGCGGGCTAAGCGAAATTGCCGCTGCCGACAGGGATTTCGATGGCTTTGCCTTTATGGACGGTGCGCGCTCTGCCTATCGCATGGTCCTCGAAGCTTTCTGGCAAGGCGACAAGGAAGAGCTGCGCCACTTGTGCGATTCATCGGTCTATGAAAGCTTCGCGGGGGCCATTGATGCCCGCAACGAAGCGGGCGAGACAATGGACAACCGGCTTGTGCGGATCGAGGATACGGCGATCGTCTCTGCCGGGTATGAAGCGCCGATGGCGCGCATCACTGTGCGGTTCCGGTCTGATATCGCCGCTGTAACGCGTAACGCCGAGGGCAACGTCATTGGCGGCTCGCTCGACGATGCGATCGAGGCCATTGATGTCTGGACTTTCGCCCGCAATATCAATTCTGCCGATCCCGACTGGCTGCTTGACGGAACCGACGAAGAGTAAGGTTCTTGAAGGTTAAGTCCTTCCGTCACGCAAGATTGGCGGCGCTTGCGCTGCTGGTTCTGCTGGGCGGCTGTGTTCGCCTGATCCCCGATATTGCCGGCGCGCCTACCACCCGGCTAGCCCCGTCAGCACCTGAAACAGCCTTGCTTGCCGGGGTGCGAGCCGGACCGGGGGTGGAAGGGCTGGGCCTTGCCAGCGGCGATGCCCGGCTGGCGCTTGTTTCCTTTCAGGAAAGCTGTCCCAAATTGCTGGTGCGCAATGATGTCAGCGGGTTGACCCGCAATGGTGATTGGCAACCTGCCTGCGATGCGGCAACGCGCTGGCACGGTGATGCCCAGGAGTTCTTTGCGGCCCATTTTGAAACCGTCCAGGTTGGCGAAGGCGCGGCTTTCGCAACCGGTTATTTTGAACCGGAGATTGAAGGCTCGCGTCAGCGGCAGCCCGGATTCGACGTTCCGGTCTATGGCCTCCCGTCCGATCTCGTGCGGGCCCGGTCCGGCGATGCGCAGCCGCTGGAATCGGGCAGGATGCCTTTGGGCCGCTATGACGAAGCTGACCGGTTCGTCCCCTATTTCGACCGCGCCGAGATTGAGCAGGGTGCAATGATGGGGCGCGGTCTGGAAATCGGCTGGGCAAAGGACCCGGTTGAATTCTTCTTCCTGCAAATTCAGGGTTCCGGGCGGTTGCGCCGCCCCGATGGTAGCGTGCTGCGCATTGGTTATGCGGGGCAGAACGGCCAGCCCTATACCGGCATTGGCGGGCTGATGCGTAAGCGTGGGCTACTTGGGGACGGGCCAGGCCAGTATCGCGGATCAATGCAGGGCATCATGCGCTATATTCGTGAAAATCCGGCAGAAGGCCGCGCATTGATGCGTGAAAACCGCAGCTGGATTTTCTTTCGCGAATTGACCGGTGATGGACCGGTTGGCGCGCTTGGCGTGCCGGTGCGGCCCGAAAGTTCCATTGCGGCGGATCCAAAATTTGTGCCGCTGGGTGCGCCGGTCTGGCTCGATCTTGACCGCGCGGAGGCCGATGGCATGTGGATCGCACAGGACACGGGCGGCGCAATCAAAGGCGCGAACCGCTTCGATACGTTCTGGGGTGCTGGTGAACAGGCTCGCACTACAGCGGGCGGTATGAGTGGCAGGGGCCGAGCGCTGTTGCTGTTGCCCAAAGGTACGCTGCGCCGGCTTGGCAAGCGGTGAGCCGTTCCGGCCGCAGGCTATCGGCACAGGAAGCCGCAATCTGGGCACAAGTCGCGAATACCGTCACGCCTCTCGATAGCCACGGCAAGGCCCCGCCATTGCCGACCTTCAAATTCCCGGTGCAGCCATATAACAAACCCGTCCACTCCCGGCCTGTGGCAGCGTCAAAACCTGTCATGGCGGCGGCTCCGCCTCGGTCACAGCCGATTGGTGCTCACGGCCTTGATACCGGCTGGGACCGCAAGCTCGCGCGCGGGATGATAGATCCCGATTTCACGTTGGACCTGCATGGCTGCACGCTCGATGCGGCGCATGGGCGGTTGCTTCATGGTCTTGCCCAAGCCGGGGCAATGGGCGCGCGGCTGGTGCTGTTGATTACAGGCAAGCCGCGCCCGGTGGATCCCGCTGATCGTAACAACAGGCGCGGGGCGATCCGGGCCAAAGTGATCGATTGGCTGGCGGCGAGCGACCACGCGCTCGACATCGCCGCGATCCGCGGCGCGCACCGCCGCCACGGCGGGCAGGGCGCGCTTTACATTATCCTGAAGCGGAGAAGGTGAGGGGGAGCGGGCTGGAACAGCAAGGTGAGACGGATATCTTGACTGCGCACCTTAATTGAACCCGCAAAAACAACCCGGCTAAATCACCCGCATTGGCCGCGATGAAGCAGCTTATGGTCGGCCAGCACCAGCGCCATCATTGCCTCGGCCACGGGCACGCCGCGAATGCCTACGCATGGATCGTGCCGCCCTTTGGTCCGGATTTCGGTCGCCTGCCCGTCCGTGTTGATGGTTGGAACCGGCGTCAGGATGGAACTGGTCGGCTTGAAGGCGATGCGCACGACAACCGGCTGGCCGGTGGAAATGCCGCCCGCGATCCCGCCCGCGTGGTTCGTTTCGAATTCGGGGCCGTCTGATCCGGGATGCATCGGATCGGCGTTGGCTTCTCCGGTCAGCCGCGCGGCGGCGAAGCCTTCGCCAATCTCAACAGCTTTGACTGCGTTTATGCCCATCATTGCCGCGGCCAGATCGGCATCGAGCTTGCCATAGAGCGGTGCGCCCCAGCCTGCTGGAACGCCGGTCGCCGTGCATTCCACAATAGCGCCCAGCGAGGAACCGCCTTTGCGCGCATCATCCACCAGCGTTTCCCAGCGCCGGCGGCCGCCGCATCGGGGCAGAAGAAGGGGTTCCTGCCGATTTCAGCAGGGTCGAAATTTGCAGGATCGATGGCATCGCCGCCGATTTCGGAGACATAAGTTGTAAATGCCACTTCCGGGATCACCAACCGCGCGACGCCGCCCGCCGCCACCCGCGCGGCGGTTTCACGCGCGGAACTGCGCCCGCCGCCGCGATAGTCACGCAGGCCATATTTCGCGTCGTAGGCATAATCTGCATGGCCGGGGCGATAGGCCCTGGCGACTTCGGAATAATCCTTTGAACGCTGGTCGGTGTTTTCGATCATCAGGCTGATCGGCGTGCCGGTGGTTTTGCCCTCGAACACGCCCGAGAGAATCCTGACCGCGTCTGGCTCGTTGCGCTGGGTCGTGAATTTTGACTGGCCGGGCCGCCGTGCATCGAGGAAGGGCTGTAACGCGGCCTCGTTGACTTCCAGCCCCGGCGGGCAGCCGTCCACAACGGCACCAAGTGCCGGCCCGTGGCTCTCGCCCCAGGTGGTGAAACGAAACAGCCTGCCAAAAGTGTTGACGCTCATAGAGGCGCTTTGTCGCGGAAAAGCCGAAAAGTCCACTCCCGAGGTGCGCGGGATTGGGCTAGGATCAAGCCATGTTCCTTGTCGTCTTCCGTAATCGCAAGCGCGCCAATCTGGATGCGGTGGCTTATGATGCCGAGGCAATGCGTATGGAGCAATTGGCCCGGATGCAGCCCGGATTTCTGTCCTTCAAGGGCTATGTTGCCGATGACGGGGAAGCGATCGCGCTGTCCGAATGGCAAGACGAAGAAGCCGCGCTTGCATGGGGCATGCAAGAGGAACATCGCATTGCGCAGCAGCGCGGGCGAGAGCGATACTATGAAAGTTATACGCTGTTCGCTTGCGCAGGCCCGCGTATCCACCAGTTTGAAAGGGGCAAGTCTTGAGCATCGAATTCTACGGCATTCCCAATTGCGACACAGTCAAAAAGGCGCGCAAATGGCTTGATGCGAAGGGTATTGATTACGCTTTCCATGACTACAAAAAGGAAGGCGCGGACGCAGGAAAGCTGATGGTCTGGGTGGATGCGGCGGGATGGGAAGCGGTGCTTAACCGGCGCGGCACAACCTTCCGCAAGCTGCCAGACGCGGACAAGCAAGGCATCGACGCAGCAAAGGCAGTGCAGATCATGGAAGCCAACCCCAGCTGCATCAAACGCCCGGTTGTGGAATATCCCGGTGGGGTGCTGGTCGGCTTTAAGGAAGCCGAATGGGAAGAGGCGCTGGGCTGATGGCCCGGCTGGGCAAGATCGCCTGCCGGACCATCATCTTTCTCTGCTAGAAATTGAACAGCAGTGAGCCTGTGATTTCATGGCCTTTGAAATCCAGCGTATTGTCGGGGAAGTTCACGCCGCCATAATCGATGTGCTTATAGTCCGCGCGTGCGCTGATCCGTTTGGTCAAGGCCAGTTCCACGCCGCCGCCAAGCACCAGCCCGTCTACGCCCTTGCCAGCGCCGGTCTGGATTCCGTCAAGCCAGGCATAGCCGACGCGTCCATAGATAAGTGCCTTGTCGCCGAGCCGCACGCCGCCAATGCCCGAGACGCCATAGCGGGCATCACCGCCATTGGTGTAAATGCCCGCGCTACCCTCGGCCCCCAGCACGACCGGGGCGTTTTTGCCCAATGGCATGCGATAGCCGATGACAGCGCTGGTCACCGCGGAATTATCGGTTTCCTTGAACGGCCCAGTCAGGATCGAGCCTTCCGTTTTCAGGATACCCAGGCCAGCCTCGATGCCAGCATAGGGGCCGTTGAAGCTTTCTGCTGCTGCCAGTTCGGGCAGCATGACAAGAGCGCCGCAGCCGCAGGCCAACGCCAGTTTGAGTGATTTTATTGCGATCATGGTATATCTCTTCCAGATAGAGTCTGCCGCTCCCGGCGAGCCTCATCTGCCAGCGCGACTGAATTTGTGATGAACTTGCCGCCGGGCGTTCATCTGGGAAGGGGAGTGGTCCAGCTTCGCAAACCCGAAATTGCCTCTTTGGCGTAATCTCGGATCAGACGCTCAGGCCCTTGTGGCTGTGACGATGTAATTGAGGGCGGTGTTGCTGGACAAGTGCAGACCTTTGAGCGGTGACCATGAAATGCCATTCGGCTCACCCATCGTCAGTCCTGCATCGGCCAGCAGGCCGCGCAATTCATCGGGCGTAACGAAATCATTCCAATGATGGGTGCCGCGCGGGATGACGGCCAGACGCTCGGCCGCTTCCACCAGTAGCAGGCGAGATTGCGGTGTGCGGTTGGGGCAGGACAATACCATCAGCCCATCCGGTGCCAGTGCACAAGTCAGCGCGGAAAGGAACGCTGGCTTGTCTTTGACATGCTCGATCACTTCGAGCGCGCAGACCAGATCGAAATGATCGGTCGCCAGATCGCCAATTTCACCATGGCGGTAATCGATCGTCAGATCCATCGCCTCGGCATGGCCTTGCGCCGTCTCGATATTCTCCGGCGCGGCATCAACGCCCATCACGTCCGCGCCCAGCCGGGCGAGGGGTTCGCACAAGAGGCCAGCTCCGCAGCCTGCGTCCAGCGCGCGCTTGCCGGTTAGCGGCCTCACCGATGCGGGATCGCCTCCGAAATGCAGATCGATGGCGCCGCGAATGAAAGCCAGCCGCACTGGACCCAGCTTGTGGAGCATCGCCGACGATCCCTTCGGATCCCACCAGTCCGCCGCCAGCGCCCCGAAATGGACGGCTTCATCGGGGCGAATTGTCTGCGCCGCTGTATCGTGCGAGGTTGCATTAGACATTGCTCGCTCTTAACAGCGCGCCCAAGCTTATTCCAGCAAAGGGAGTTTGCAGGCCTTGGCTCGCATCGTGATGAAATTTGGCGGCACGTCGATGGCCGGGACAGAGCGCATCGCGCGCGCCGCCCGCATCATCAAACGCCAGCAAGAAGCGGGACACGAAGTCGCGGTCGTTGTCTCGGCGATGGCGGGTGAGACCGACCGGCTGGTGAATTTCTGCCGGGAAGCCAGCCCGCTATACGATCCTGCCGAATATGACGTGGTCGTCTCCTCGGGTGAGCAAGTGACATCGGGCCTGCTGGCGCTGACCCTGCAATCGCTGGGCTGCAAGGCGCGCAGCTGGCTTGGCTGGCAGCTGCCGTTCAATACCGACCATGCCCATTCCAAGGCGCGAATCGGCCAGATCGAAACCGCTGCCTTGCTTGAATCCATGGCTGCAGGTGAGATCGCGGTGATTCCGGGCTTTCAGGGCCTTTCGCCGCAAGGGCGCGTGGCGACGCTGGGGCGCGGCGGTTCGGATACTTCAGCCGTGGCAGTGGCAGCGGCGGTCAAGGCAGATCGCTGTGATATCTATACCGACGTTGATGGCGTTTACACCAGTGATCCCCGGATCGTGACCCGGGCGCGCAAGCTCGACAAGGTTACCTATGAGGAAATGCTGGAGCTGGCTTCGGTCGGCTCGAAAGTCTTGCAAACACGCTCGGTCAGCCTTGCGATGAAGGAAGGCGTGCGCATTCAGGTATTGTCGTCTTTTGTCGAAGATGGCGCTGTCCCGGCAGATGATTTACCCGGCACGCTGATTGTCAGCGATGAGGAATTGGAAGGAAGCGATATGGAACGCCAGCTCATCACCGGCATTGCGGCCGACAAGAACGAGGCGAAAGTCACGCTGACCCGCCTTGCCGACAAGCCGGGCGCAGTGGCGCTGGTGTTCGGCCCGCTGGCCGACGCCAACATCAACGTCGATATGATTATCCAGAATGTCGCCAAGGACAAGGGCGAGACGGATGTGACATTCACCGTCCCCCAGTCCGACCTTGCGCGGGCAATGGCGCTATTGGAAGAGCGCAAGGATGAAACCGGATTCTACCGCATGATCAGCGACGATCACGTCGCCAAGATCAGTGTTGTGGGTGTCGGCATGCGTAGCCATGCAGGCATCGCCGCCACCATGTTCACGGCTCTGGCCGAACGCGGCATCAATATCCTTGCCATCTCCACCAGCGAGATCAAGGTATCGGTCCTGATCAACGCGGACGAGACCGAGCTTGCCGTTCGTCTGTTGCATACAGCTTATGGGCTTGATGCGCAGGATGAGGCTGCCTGATCCGCGTAGAGCCGCTCTGTCGCTGCAAGTGACTCTGCACGTGGCTCTGCAAGTGACTATGGTCATGGTGTAAGATTGACGCTAATTATGCGGGCGAACAATTTTTCGTAGTTTCGAACAGCGGAGAGTTCGTCGATGAGCGATCAGGATGCAAATAAGGTAGCGGGAACCGGAACCGGAACCGATATCACGTTGGTCGGTCCAGAGCATGTGCGGGTTTATCAGCAAACCAATGGTGAAGAAGGATACATGTGGAACGGTGTTCCGACGCTGATCTTCACCACCAAAGGGCGCAAAACCGGCTTGCCGCGCACCAACCCGATCATTTTTACGCAAGTTGGCGATAAATATGTGATCATGGCCTCTATGGGCGGATCGCCCACGCACCCCGCCTGGTATCTTAACATTCTCGATGACCCGAATCTTGACGTGCAGGTGAAGGCGGACAGGTTTGCAGCCACTGCCCGCACCGCACAATCGCCTGAGCGCGAGGAGCTGTGGGCAGAGGCGATCAAGGACTGGCCCAATTTCGACCTCTACCAGTCGCGCACCGAGCGCCAGATTCCCGTCGTCGTCATCGAACGCAAGTAGCAAAGTTCTATCGGGCGCGTTCAGGCCATTCGCCGTGACCATGCCGCACCGGACCGTTCCTCGCATGGCGGGCCAAGGTGTCTGGCGCATTTGCGCTATCGCGCCTATAGCCCCGCAAACAGACGATTAAGCCGGGGAAAAGAGCAGTTGTACCAGCATACCAAGGCGAAAATGGCGCGCGGCAATGCGTTTCTCGGCACTGAATGGGCCATCCTTTGCGGTGCCATGTCCTGGGTTTCCGAACGCAATCTGGTTTCCGCGATCAGCAATGCGGGCGGATTCGGTGTGATCGCCTGCGGAGCGATGACACCCGAACTGCTCGATGCTGAAATCGCCGCGACCAAGGCGATGACAGACAAGCCGTTTGGCGTAAATCTCATCACCATGCATCCCCAGCTGTCGGATCTTATCGAGGTTTGCGGTCGGCACGCGGTGAGCCATGTCGTGCTGGCGGGCGGCATTCCGCCCAAGGGTTCGGTCGAAGCGATCAAGAGTCCAAAGACCGGAAATGGCGGCGCCAAAGTGATCTGTTTTGCGCCGACACTGGCGCTGGGCAAAAAATTGCTGCGCTCAGGCGCGGACGCGCTGGTGATCGAGGGAATGGAGGCCGGCGGTCATATCGGCCCGGTTTCCACCAGCGTACTGGCTCAGGAAATCCTGCCCACGCTCGCTGAAGAATCGCTGGTCTTTGTGGCCGGCGGTATCGGCCGGGGTGAGGCGATTGCCGGATATCTGGAAATGGGTGCTTGCGGCGTTCAGCTTGGCACTCGCTTCGCCTGCGCTACCGAGAGCATTGCTCATCCCGATTTCAAGAAGGCATTCTTCCGGGCTTCGGCCCGCGATGCGATCACCAGTGTTCAGGTGGACCCGCGTCTGCCGGTCATCCCGGTGCGGGCGCTCAAGAACAAAGGCGCGGCTGAATTCACCGCCAAGCAGATCGAAGTGGCCGGGCTGCTCGATCAAGGCGGCATCGAAATGGGTGAGGCCCAGCTCCAGATCGAGCGGTTCTGGGCAGGGGCATTGCGCCGCGCGGTGATCGACGGCGATGTCGAGAATGGTTCTGTCATGGCGGGCCAGTCGGTTGGCATGGTGAAGACTGAAGAACCTGTCGCGGACATCATTGCCGCGCTGCTTGCCGAATGCGAAGCTGCGTTTGCCCAGCGCCGGGCCGTTTGAGCGGGAGGACGGCAATGTCGAGCGAACTGATCCTGACGCTCTCTTGCCTGGACCGTCCGGGAATTACCGCCCGCGTCACCGGTCATTTGTTCAAACACGGCGCCAACGTACTCGATGCCCAGCAGTTCAACGACCGCGAGTCGGGCGACTTCTTCATGCGCGTCACATATGATCCGGGTGAGGGCGATGCTACTGTGGTTCGTGGCGGGCTGGAGGCGATAGCCGCCGAATACGATATGCGCTGGAGCCTTCGCGACCGCGCAGTCCCGCGCAAAGTGCTCATCATGGTTTCGAAATTCGACCACTGTCTGGCCGATCTGCTCTACCGCCAACGTATCGGTGAGCTGCCGATGGAAGTTGTGGGAATTGCCTGCAACCATCCAAGCGAGGCGCTGACGCACAGCAACTTGCGCGACATTCCCTTTCACCATTTGCCGGTGACGAATGACACGAAGCCTCAGCAGGAGGCTGCGTTGAAGCAGATCGTTGACCAGTCCGGTGCCGAGCTGGTCATTCTGGCGCGCTATATGCAGATCCTTTCGGACGATATGGCCTCGTTCCTGTCAGGACGCTGCATTAACATCCACCATTCATTCCTGCCCGGCTTCAAAGGTGCCAAACCCTATCATCAGGCCCATGCGCGCGGGGTGAAGATGATCGGCGCTACGGCCCATTATGTGACCGTAGAGCTCGACGAAGGGCCGATCATCCATCAGGATGTGGAAGCCATCACGCATGCCGATTCCCCGACGGATCTTGTGCGCAAGGGGCGGGACATAGAACGCAGGGTATTGGCAGAGGCGGTGCGGCTGCATCTGGAGGACCGGGTGCTGCGCACAGGCAATCGGACGGTGGTCTTCAAAAGCTGAGCCACTGCCCAGCCGGGAGAGAGCAAATGCGTGTCGAAGGGCTTGAACATTTCAACATTGTCGCTGCGGATATCGGCAGGACCGTTGCGTTTTACGAAAAGTTGCTCGGCCTCGATGCCCGCGAAATCCCGGTCGCGCCGAAAGGCTATCCGGGGCGGTGGATTTATGACGGGAACGATCAGCCGATCATTCACGTGCAGGTCCACGATCCTGAGCGGCACGGCGCGCTCGACGAAGCGCGCGCCACGACCGGGGCGATCGACCATGTCGCGCTGGCCTGCACCGATTTTGAGGATACGCGCCTGCGCTGCGAGGAACTGGGGCTCGATTACCGGGTGAACGATGTGCCGAAGATGAATTTCAGGCAGATATTCGTCAGTGACCCGGATAATGTGCTGCTGGAGCTGAACTTCCGGGGCGGTTAAGTACTTCGTGTGTGCGGTCCGGGCGGCCGGTAGGGACTTCGAAGCGGACTTTACGAAATACGGGTTTGGGAGAAGGCAAAGTGGCAAATCAGATCGACTCACGCTCTTTCCAGAGTTGGACGATCGGTGATGTAAAGGTCACCAAGATCGTCGAGACTGAATCGCTGTTCGACATTCCCACCGTCTTTCCCATGGTTAGCGCCGAGGAAGTGCAAAAGCTGGACTGGCTAAAACCGCATTTCGTCACGCCCGACTGGCAAGGTAAAATGAGCATTCATGCGCTTGTGCTGGAAGTGCCCGGTAAACGGATTCTTGTCGACACTTGCGTCGGGAATGACCGCAACCGGCTGGACTTTGATACGTCCAGCAACCTTCAGACCGCGTTTCTCAAGGACTTCGAGGCTGCTGGTTTCACGCGCGAGAGCATCGACGTGGTGTTGTGCACGCATCTCCATTTTGATCATGTCGGCTGGAACACCATGCTGGAAGACGGCAAATGGGTGCCGACGTTTCCCAATGCGCGCTATTTGTTCAACAAGGCGGAATACGACCACTGGAAAGACGCGCAGGACGAAAAGTCCGAAGAGATGTTCCAGAATGTCCAGAAGGAAGTATTTATCGATTCCGTCGCGCCCGTGGTCGAGGCGGGGCTGGTCGATCTGGTGGATGAAAACCACCGGGTCTGCGATGAAATCTGGTTCGAGCCGACGCCGGGTCATTCTCCGGGCCATATCAGCGTGCGGATCAGCTCGCGCGGAGAGCAAGGCTACATCACCGGGGACATCTTGCATCACCCCTTTCAGTTCGCCAATGTCGAATGGTCGATGGCCAGCGTCGATTATGACAGCGATCAGGCGACGGCCTCCCGCGTGCGGGTTTACGGAGACCTCGCCGATCGGCCAGTGCTGGTGATAGGCACCCATTTCGCCGGTCCAACGGCTGGCAAAGTCAGGAGCGATGGCACGGCTTATCGTTTCGAATGCGACACGTAACGGTCAGAGCAATATTCAGCCTTCGAAAGCCGAGATAAAGCGCGCCCAGGCCTGCATGGTCGGATGGTCGCTCTTATGCGGTGCCCATTGCTGTTCCATCAGATCGCGCGCTGTCTCTTCGGGCATTCCGGCAATGTCGCGGTGATAGCGGTAGAGGAAGGCCGATACCCGGTAATTGGCAATGCAATGGACGTGGACGGGCGCGGTGTCCTTTTCATAGGCTGCGATGAAGGCCTCGAAATGCGCATCTTCGGGGGCATCGAAAGGCACCGGGATATAAGTGTAGCGGATACCAAGCCTGTCCAGCAGCTCTGCTTCTGCTTCCAGTGCTTCGTCATGTTCGTCCGGCGCCAGGTTGATGACATGGCGAACGCCCAGTTCAGCCAGTCCGGCAATATCCGCTTCCAGCAGTTTGCCCGAAGTGGTGGTGCGGGCACTAAGGCGCTGCCAGTTCGTGATGTGTTCGGGATCTCTCAATGCGGTATCTCCCAAAGGGCTGATCTAGCCCTATCGCTGCCACTGCGCTAGCTTGGTCTTCGCTGGGCAAGGAGAAACATGTTCCATGTGTGATGATCTCACCGCGAAACCCCATGACGCAGCCCTGAACGCCAGAGGCCTGTCGCGCCGGCAGTTCTCTGCTCTGGGCGCGGCGGTGGCGGCGGCAGGCTGCGCGCCTCCCTATCCGGGCACGGTCAAGGATGGAGAGCTTCTCGAGGAGGCGGTGCATATCACCACTCAGGACGGCGTCGCCGATGGCTTCTTCGTCCATCCCGCAAAAGGTGCCTATCCCGGCGTCATCATGTGGCCGGACATTGCGGGCCTGCGCGAAGCCAAGAAGATCATGGCCCGCCGCCTGGCCGGGGCTGGATATGCGGTGCTGGTCGCCAATCAGTATTATCGCAGCGCGCCGGCCCCGGTGATGGAGAGCTTTTCGGAATTCATGGAGGCAGAGGGGCGCAAGAGGGTTTTGGGCTACCGCGAACTGCTGACGCCTGATGCGGTTACAAGTGACGCGAAAGCCTGGGTTGCCTTTCTCGACAGCAAGGCGGCGGTCGATAAAGCGCGCGGTATCGGCAGCAGTGGCTATTGCATGGGCGGTCCCTTCACGGTCCGCAGCGCCGCTGCCGTGCCTGACCGGATCAAGGCCGCGGCTTCCTTCCATGGCGGAGGGCTGGTGACAGATGAGCCGGACAGCCCGCACCGCCTGATGGAGAAGACCCAGGCGTCCTTCCTGCTCGCGGTTGCCCGCAATGATGATGAGCGCCGACCGGGGGACAAGGATGAATTGCGCAAGGCGGCTGATGCTGCTGGCCGCCTCGCGGAAATCGAAGTCTATGATGCCGATCATGGCTGGTGCGTGCCCGATTCCCCGGTCTGGAACCCAAGCGAGGCGGACAGGGCCTGGAATCGGATGCTGGCGCTTTATGCCAAATTGTGAGGATCGCGCATAAACAGCACATTATCGCGGGTTTCACTTGCCGGGGCCATGCTGGACGCTACCATCGGGCGCGCGGCAAACAGGAGAGAGAATTATGGGCGGGTTTTTGATTGCGCTGATCGTTGTGGTCGTCGTGTTCCTGATGATGGGCGTGCGCGTCGTCAAGCAGGGCTTTGTTTACACGATTGAGCGACTGGGCAAGTTCACGCTGGCGGCTCAGCCGGGCCTGCACCTCATCATCCCGTTCGTTGACCGGGTTGGTCACAAAGTGAACGTGATGGAACAAGTGCTCGACATTCCCGGACAAGAGATCATCACAGCCGACAACGCCATGGTTGGCGTTGATGCGGTGGTGTTTTTCCAGGTGCTTGATGCAGGCAAGGCGGCCTACGAGGTTTCCAGCCTGTATGGTGCGATCATGGCGCTCACGACTACCAACTTGCGTACGGTGATGGGCTCGATGGACCTTGATGGCACGCTCTCCAAACGCGATGAAATCAATGCGCGGCTGCTTGCGGTGGTGGACCATGCAACCGAGCCCTGGGGCGTGAAGATCACCCGCGTAGAGATCAAGGATATCAGGCCGCCGCACGATATTTCCGAGGCGATGGCCCGGCAGATGAAGGCTGAACGGCTGAAACGCGCTGAAATTCTTGAGGCAGAGGCGGACCGGGCATCAAACATCCTGCGCGCAGAGGGTGAAAAGCAATCTGCCATCCTTGAAGCTGAGGGGCGCCGTGAAGCTGCTTTCCGCGATGCCGAAGCGCGTGAGCGCGAAGCCGAAGCCGAAGCCAGCGCGACGAAATCTGTCTCCGATGCCATTGCCGAATCGGGCAGTCAGGCGCTCAATTACTTTATCGCCCAGAAATATACCGAAGCGGTTGGGTCATTTGCCACATCGCCCAATGCCAAGACTATCCTGTTCCCGGTTGAGGCGACGCAGCTCATCGGCACGCTGGGCGGTATTGGCGAATTGGCCAAGGCTGCGCTCGGGGATGATAATGGCCGCTCCGGCGGCGGAGGCGATTGATGGGCGGACTGGAAAACCTTGAGCCGCACTATGCATGGCTGGCCATCGGGCTGGTGCTGGCCGCAGCCGAAATGGCGGTTCCGGGCGTTTTCCTGATCTGGATGGCAGGTGCAGCGCTGATTATCGGGTTTGTGAGCTGGGTCTTTCCCATCGGCGTGCCCCTGCAAATCGTGCTGTTTGCCCTGCTGACTATCATCGCGGTGTTCACGGGCAGGCGCTATCTCAAGGACAATCCGATTGAACCCGCCGATCCGCTGATGAACCATCGCGGTGACCGCGCCGTGGGCGAGGTCGTGCTCGTCACCGAAGCGATTGAGGCCGGCGCAGGCAGAGTCAAATTGGGCGATAGCGAGTGGCTGGCGCGCGGCGCGGATGCCGGGCTGGGCACGCGGCTGCGCGTGAGCGGGCATGACGGCGTTGTGCTGCTGGTTGAACCGATCAGCTAAGCTACCCGTTCGGCGACGCCGTTCTCGCGCTCAATCAGGCGAACCTGTTGACAAGGGCGTGCAGCCCAAGAGCCGGCCACTGCTCTGGAAACCGGATTGCACTTCGGCCATATTGGGCAGCAAGGAGATTTGCATGACCGACAAACTCAATCTCAGCGACGAAGAATGGCGCGAGCGGCTGACGGCAGAGCAGTATCAGATCTTGCGTCAGGCCGGGACCGAGCGGGCATTTACCGGCGAGTATGAGCGGAACAAGGATTCCGGCATGTATAAATGCGCCGGGTGCGGCGCGCCGCTGTTCAGTTCAGAGACCAAGTACAATTCCGGCTCGGGCTGGCCAAGCTATTATCAGCCGGTAGAGGCCGAGGCGGTTGAAGAACTGATCGACGGATCCCGCGGAATGACTCGTACCGAAGTGCGCTGCGCAAAATGCGAAGGCCATCTTGGCCATGTCTTTCCCGATGGCCCGGAACAGACGGGACTGCGCTATTGCATCAACAGCGCCTCTCTCGATTTCGATCCCGATCCGGGTTGAGAGGTATAATTGAAACTTGGCTTTGGCCCTCTCCCCTGCCTCCCCGATTGCGTGCAATTGTATTGGGGGAGAGGGCCGGAGCCGTAGACCCGAACAAAAAATTGTCTGACAGCGCCGTTAAGCGCGGGTTACAAATCGCTCGGTCACAGAGTAGGCATTGCCCGGACCGCGCTTCCGCAACTAGGGATAGATACCTAACCAATGGCCGCAAAATCCCGTCGCCGTCCATCGCGCAAGGGCGGCTCCAGCAAGCCCAGCAAGCCCACGAAGAAACCGCTCTGGCGCCGGGTTACGCGCACTGCGCTGATCTGGGGCGGTGCGCTGGCGCTGCTTGGCGTGATTTTTCTTGGCTCGGCAGTTTTCATGACGGCGCGTGAATTGCCCAGCTTTACCGCACTAAAAAGCGGCCAGCAGGGGCAGATGATTATCATCCGCGCGGTTGATGGGACCGAGCTGGTTTCGCTCGGGCCAAGTTACGGCAAATGGGTGGCGTCAGACGATATTCCGCCGATCATGAGGAAGGCCATGATCTCGGTCGAGGACCGGCGCTATTATTCGCATTTTGGGGTGGATCCCATCGGGGTGCTGCGATCGGTTTGGGTGCGGCTGAGCAGTGGTCGGTGGCTTCAGGGCGGCTCCACCATCACGCAGCAACTGGCGCGTAACATATTCCTCAACAACAACCGCACTTTCACCCGCAAGATTCGCGAGGCGATTCTGGCTCTCGCGCTGGAAACGAAGCTCAGCAAGGATCAGATTCTGGAGCTATACCTCAACAAGGTCTACTTTGGCGGCGGTGCTTATGGGATCGACGCGGCCAGCCGGAAGTTCTTCGGCCACCCGGCGCAGGAGCTCTCTCTTTCCGAAGCGGCGATTATTGCCGGGTTGGTGAAGGCACCGTCACGCTATTCCCCCACAGCCGACGTGCAGGCAGCCATTTCGCGCGGGCAGGTTGTTATCGCGGTCATGCAGGCCAATGGCACGATTGATGCGTCACAGGCGGCACAAGTGGATCTTGATACCGTAAAGCTGGCCAAGGAAAAGGGGCAGAACTCAGTCCGGTATTTCACCGACTGGGCCTTGCCCCAGCTCGATTTGCTTTTGCCCGACACGAATGAGCCGATTGAAGTCTGGACCACGCTTGATGTTGGTATGCAGGGCGCGGCGGCCGCAGCGATAAAGGCCAATGTCCCGGCAGGTGCGCAAGGCGCGCTGGTCAGTATGGACCGCGACGGCGCAGTTCGCGCCATGATTGGCGGAACCGACTATATCTCATCCAATTACAACCGGGCGGTCAATGCCGTGCGCCAGCCCGGTTCGGCATGGAAGCTGTTCGTCTATCTGGCCGCGCTGGAGGCCGGTTATACCCCAAGCGACCGGGTGTTTGATGAGCCGGTCAGCATACAAGGCTGGAGCCCCCGCAATTCGGGCGGGAAATATGCCGGTGAAATCGATGTGCGTACAGCCTTTGCCTATTCCAAGAACACGGTGGCGGCGCAGCTCGGAAATGAGGTGGGCTTTGGCACCGTTGCCAGCATGGCGCGCCGCTTTGGCATTACAACTCCGATCACGACAGTTCCCTCTATGGTGCTGGGAACATCGGAAGTGCGCCTGATAGACATGACGCGCGCCTTTGCCGGCGTGTCTGCCAAGGGCAGGGCAGTGGAGCCATACGGGATCATCAAGGTGACGACGTCCGAGGGCGAGGAGATCTATGCCCGCGAGACGAAGCAACCCGGCTTGCTGGTGCCGCAATATGTGTCAGCCGGCATCACCGACTTGCTCCAGTCCGCCGTGGTAACCGGAACTGGTGGTGCGGCGCAGATTGGCCGGCCCGTTGCGGGCAAGACCGGAACGACCAGTTCGAACAAGGACGGTTGGTTCATCGGATTTTCGAGCGGGATTACCACAGGTGTGTGGATGGGGCGCGACGATGCCAAGCGGGTAAAGCGGTTGTCTGGCGGCCGTGCCCCGGCGCGGGCCTTTGCTTCATTCATGCGCGTTGCGGTGAAGGACCGGCCAGTTGAGCCCTTCGACACAGAGCTGCAACTGCCCGAGTGGCAGCTTGAACCCGACGATGAGTTCCTGAGCGGCAACCCGGATGATTACTATTTCGTCGATGATGACGGCAATCTGATCGATTCGGGCACGCAACAGGCCCCCCCGGAAGAGCCTTTGGCACCGCAAGTTGAAGTGCGGCGCGGCTCGGACCGCGGGCCGGATCTGAGCGATCCGCCGCCCGCGGTGAGTGATGATTTCCTGGAACGCGCGCTTGGCAACGCCGGCCCGGCCGATCCGGGACTGCGCCCGGCTGCACCCCTATCGGACTGATCCAGGTGCCCGGGCGGAGGCCCGCGATCGCGTAGCGCCTTTTGCGCTTGTTTATATCGGATCCGCGACGATCAGCGCAGGCGGACCGGCACATAAGTTGCAGGCTGGCCGCGCCGTTGAACGCGCAGCAACAGAGCATCGCGCTTTGATTTCCTGGCCGTGCGAACGGCATCTTCAAGGTCCGACACCGAGGCGATGGCGCGATAGTTGGCGGAAAGCACGATGTCGCCGCGCCGCAGTCCTTTGCGTGCTGCGTCTGAACTGGGATCGACGGCATTGATGACAAGACCGCTGGTATCCTTGCTGGCGCCAAGCTGGCGCGCGATCCGCTCGGTCAGCGGGATGACGGAAATGCCAAGCGCCTCTTCGGCGATACCTTCTCCGTCCTCGCTGGGCCGGTTGAAGCTGTTGGAATCCTGTTCCGCGTCCGGATCGAAGACCTGCTTCTTCAGGTCTTCCTCGCTGGGGCGCGTGCTGACCGTGGCGTTAACGGTCATGCTCTTGCCGTTGCGGATCAGTTTGATTGGAATTCTGCTGCCCGGAGCGGTGTTGGCAACAAGGTAGGACAGCGTCTTTTCGCGCGTCACTTCCTTGCCATCAACCGTGACGACCACGTCGCCGGGCTTGATTCCGGCTTTCGCGGCGGCCTGGCCCGGCTCTACTGCCTGGACAAATTCACCCTTGTTGCGCGCGATGCCCAGCGAATCCGCTAGATCCTCGTTAAGCGACTGGATGCGCACACCCAGATAGCCACGCTCGATCGCCTCACCCTTTCGCAGTTTTTCCACGATTGGGGCGGCGATCTCTGCCGGGATAGCGAAGCCGATGCCCACACTGCCGCCGGTCGGCGAAAAGATCGCGTTGTTGATGCCGATGACCTGGCCCTTCATGTCAAACATCGGGCCGCCTGAATTGCCGCGATTGATCGAGGCATCGGTCTGGATGTAGCGGTCATAAGCGGAGCCGGAGCCGGTATTGCGGTAGACCGCCGAAATGATGCCGGAGGTTACTGTGCCGCCCAGGCCGAAGGGGTTGCCGATTGCGATCACCCAGTCACCCACGCGGGCATGGGCAGAGTCCCCGAACTTTACGAAGGGCAATTGTTTTTTTGTCGTGACTTTCAGCACGGCAAGATCGGATGCGGCATCGCGTCCCACAAGGCGCGCGGGGTATTCGACGCCGTCCGGCATGGTCACGGTGATGGATTCAATCTCGCCATTGCGACCACCGGGCGCGACGACGTGGTTGTTCGTCACCAAATATCCATCGGCCGAAATGATGAAGCCTGAGCCAAGCGACTGCGCTTCGCGCGTTTGTGGACCGTTATTGCCTCGGCCACCGCCAAACATATCGGCAAAGGGGGTGCCGGCAAAGGGATTGGTTTTGGCCACCTCGACAAGCTGGCGGGTGGAGATGTTTACCACCGCCGGTGCCAGCTGTTCGGTCAGATCGGCAAAGCTGGCCGGTGCGCCGCCGCCCGGAGCAACGGTGCTGATCCGGCTTTCCTCGTTCTGCGCAACCTGGGCCCCGGCCGGATAACCGGTGGCAAGTGAAACGGCAGCGCCGCCAAGCAGTAATGCGGTTGTCAATCCATAAGCATATCGCACGGGCTTCACGTCCTTGTGTTCCTTCCTAGCGGCACCGAGCGGGGTGCCTCTGTCCAATAAGTGCGACTCAAGCCATTTGCAGCTTAACGCAGATTGAATGGCCGCACCTCTGGTCGGGGCTGTCACCCCCGGCCAAGGACGGATCTGATTACTGCCCCTTGAATTGCTTCAGATAGGCATTGTCTGGAGAAAGCAGGATAGTGGTGCCACCGCCTTCTCCGGAGAAGGCGTAGTCGTAACTCTGCATGGCCCGGTAGAAATTGTAGAAACCCGGATCCTGACCAAAGCTTTCGGCATAAGTTCTGGCGGCTTCCGCTTCTGCTTCGGCACGAATAATCTGCGCGGCTTTCTGGCCCTGTGCACGGATCGTGGCGGCTTCCTGTTCACGCGCGGCCTGCATCCGCGAGAAGGCGCTTTCCAGCGCGCTGTCGGGCAAGTCGGCGCGCTTGATCCGCACATCTGTTACCTGCGCACCGTATTCGCGCGCCTGCATATCAAGGCCTTCACGGATTTTCTTCATCGCCTCGCCGCGTTCGGCAGTGAGTAGCGACTGAAAGGTGCGCTTGCCCAGTTCCCGCCGCAACACGGAAGTCAGGATCGGTTCGAGTTGTTCCTCGACGCGTTCCGGCGTGCCCGCGGTGCGCACCATCTTGACCGGATCGATGATGCGAAAGCGGGCATAGGCATCAACATTGAGGCGAAGCTGGTCAGTGGACAGGACTTGCTGCGGCACCATGTCGACCGTCAGCAGGCGCTTGTCGATCCGCACCAGACGGTCGGCGAAGGGAATGCGCAGCACTAGGCCCGCGCCGGTATCGCCAAAATCCTTGTCGGGAGCGAACGAGTTTATCTTTTTCACCGGCTCACCGAAGCGCAGCACTACTGCCTGTTCACTCTCCGAAATCATAACGACGCTGGAAAGCAGCAGGATTGCCAGTGCGGCCAGGGCAAAAATGATGCGCTTATAGTCTTTAAGAGAATCCATCACCGGCCTCCCTGTGTAGTAGAGTCAGGCAGAGGCTCAGCCCGTTTGCGCATTTCGGGAAGGGGCAGGAAGGGGGCAACGCCCTTGCCTTCCATGATGACTTTCTGGTTTTTGTTCAGCACGCGTTCCATGGTCTCGTAATACATGCGCCGCTTGGTAACCCCGGGCGCCAGCTTATACTCGTGATAGACCTTGTCAAAGGCGGCCGAATCGCCCTGCGCGCGGGCGAGGAGTTGCTGCGCCCATGCTCGCGCATTGGAGCGGGCACGCTGGGCATCCTGCTGCGCCGCTGTAACCTGCTGGAAGGCGCCGATTACTTTTTCTGGTGGATCGGCCTTCTTGATTTCCACGCCCTGAATGCGCACGCCCGCCCGGTAATAGTCCAGGATGCGCTGCATGCGCTCCCTGACGCTTTGTTCCACTGCGCCGCGGCCAGCGCCGCTTAGCGCTTCATCAAGGGGAACTTCGGCGATCGAGGAGCGCATGGCGGCCTCGGCCACCTGGCGCACCGCTTCCTGCGGGTCGGACAGCCTGAAGCGGAACAGCTTGAGGTCCTTGATGTTCCAGCGGACGAGATAGGACAGATCGACCAGGTTCTGGTCGCTGGTCAGCATCAGCTTTTCGGCTTCGCCTTCGGGTATGGTGTAACGCTTGATCGAGGTGACGTCTGCAATGTCGACGTTCTGGACCGGCCAGGGCATCGTCAGCGATATGCCGGGGTCGATGGTTCGCGAATATTTTCCGAAAGTCGTGACCAGCCCTTTTTCCTTGGGGCCGACCATGTGGATCGTGCTGGCGCCAAGCCACAATAGGGTGATCGCGCCTGCGATAATCGGAAACCAGCTTTTGCCGTCAGGTCTTTGTGGCAGACGCGGGAAACTTCCACCGCCGCCACCGCCGCCGCCGCGCTGTTGTCCGCGTGCGCGGAATATGTCCTCGATATTGGCTGCACGGCGCGGGGGAGCGTTGCCACCGGGGGGGCTCCATGGATTTTTTGGGCCACTCACAGGCTCCCCTGCACCGCCCGGGCTTTCGCCGCCGTCCTCATCGCTGGTGCTGTCTCCAGCGGGTCCGGGGTTGTTCTTGCCCCATGGGCTACGCTTTTGAGCCATCGCCAGGCCTGTGCGTGCTACTGCGGTTTCAATCCATCTCATGTCTCACCTTATAGGAAGGGTGAGCACACAAAAACAGTGCCTCTTCGTGCTTTTTCCTTGCTAGGGAGTGGCGCAGTGAGTGCAAACGCAGGAGAAATGATGAGCAGCGACGGGCTGAACGAACTGAAACAGGCCTTGCCGCCGCTTGCTGCGTCGCGCTTGCAGTCGTTGCGACTTAACGACGGTGTTGCCGCCTTGGTGCTGGATGTTACGGGCCTTGACGGGCTGGAGCGGGACCGCCTGGAAGTGGCCGTGAAGGACGCATTGCGCAATGCCGAGGGCGTGGATGAAGTGCGTGTCGCGATGATGGGCGAAAAGCGCACGCGCAGGATTATCGCGGTCGGCTCGGGCAAGGGCGGCGTCGGAAAATCGACGCTGTCGGCCAATCTCGCGGTGGCGCTTGCGCGTGCAGGGCGCAAGGTCGGGCTGGTGGATGCCGACATTTATGGGCCCTCACAGGCGCGGCTGATGGCCACAGAAGACAAGAAGCCGCAAGCCACGGAGGACAAGAAATTGCTTCCCGTGCCCAGTGCATGGGGCGTGCCGGTGCTTTCCATGGCGCATCTGGTCAAGCCGGGGCAGGCGATTGCCTGGCGCGGTCCGATGGCGGGCAATGCCTTGTCGCAGCTGATTGATGCCGATTGGGGCGATGCCGAGATCCTGATCGTGGATCTTCCGCCCGGCACCGGCGATGTCCAACTGACCATGCTGCAACGCTTCAAGCCGGCAGGCGCGCTGATTGTCTCCACTCCGCAAGACCTTGCCCTGATGGATGCCACTCGCGCGATGGGGCTGTTCGAACAGGGCGATGTGCCGGTGATCGGCATTGTCGAGAATATGGCCGGTTATGCTTGCCCGCATTGCGGAGAAGCGAGCGATCCTTTCGGTTCGGGCGGCGCTGAAGCGGCGGCCAAATCCATGGGACATGCCTTTCTTGGCCGCGTTCCGCTTGACCTTGAAATACGGCAGAGCAGTGATTCCGGTAGTCCGCTGGCAGCGCGAGACGGTCCGCAAGCCCAAGTCTTTGGCGCCATTGCCCGGCGTCTTGCCACCTGGCTGGATAATCAGCCGGGCGGTGAGAGGGGCGAGGCTGCCACCTGATGCAGCTATCGCGGCGAAGTATCCTGATCGGCACCGCAGTAGGCGGCGGCTTGATGCTGGGTTACATGCTGCGCCCGCGTGAGTTTCCCTTGCCGCTATCCCCCGGCCGGGATGAGATTGCCTTCGATGCATGGATCAAGATCGCCAGAGATGGCGTGATTTCTGTGGCTGTTCCGCAGATCGAAATGGGGCAGGGCATTTCCACGCTTCTGCCGCAGATCGTGGCGGCGGAACTGGGCGCGGACTGGCGTCAGATCGCGGTGGAGCCTGCGCCGGTAAGTGGGCACTATGCCAATGTCCCGCTGGCGGCGCGCTGGGCGGAATTGTGGATGCCGGTCATGCCCTCGCTTGCCGACGGGGACAGCGTGCTTGCACGGCGCTGGGCGCAGGACAGGCGCTTCATGGTCACTGCCGACGGGACCTCGCTTGAGGCATACGAAACGCCTGCTCGGGAAGCGGCTGCCACGGTACGCGCCTTGCTGTCCAAGGCCGCCGCGGCGCTTTGGGATGTCTCCTGGGAGGAATGCGAGGCGAAAGATGGTTTCATCGTTCATGGCAAGCAGCGTGAGCCTTTTGCTTCGCTTGCCGAGGATGCCGCCGCGTTCGACCCGCCCGATCCGCCGCCGCTTCGTCCTGCGCCTTTGGGGGAGCAAGTGGCTTCAAGCGCAGCGGTGCCTCGGCTGGACCTGCCATCAAAGTCGGATGGTTCCTATCTTTTTGCAGGCGATGTGCGCCTGCCGGATATGGTCTTCGCGGCGGTCCACCACGGGCCGGTCGGCAAGTCCCGGCTGTCACGCTATGATCGCAGTGCCGCTGCCGGAACGCCGGGCTTTATCGACGTGGTTGAAGGCTGTCTCTTAT
>JAHRVR010000060.1 GCA_019090585.1 Sphingomonadaceae bacterium | reverse complement strand
GCGTTGGCCGGGTTGCTTGCAAGGAGAAATCCATGCGCCTGAAAATGCCGCCAGAGAAGGAGCTGGCCGACAAGAAAGGCAAGCCCGAGCAGCCCGCCCACCTTGGTCATAAATTCCATGCGCGACCGGTTGGCGACGCGAGCGGACTTCCTGGCAATTTCAAATGCGACGCTGCCGGCGGCGAGTACGACGGTATTGATCCACAACAGCGCCGGTTCGGGCATGGACACCCAGTCGGTGCCATCTATGCCGTGATCCATCAACGTATCCATGCCCAGGCGCACGACATACGCAGCGGTCATGAGCGAGAAAATAACCGCCGCAACGCCGAAATAGACGTAAACTCCCACGGTGACCGCATCCGGCCGGTAATCCGCGGGATCAGCCATTCCCCGGTTGCCGGGAGTTTCCCAGCTCTTGTCGGAAAGTCGGCTGAAGATACTCATGACGGCGGCTCGTTTGAGGGCGGTTCGTTCTGCGGAATGAAGTCACGCTCCGCATTGGGCACGGAGTAGTCATAGGCCCAGCGATGGACCGTGGGCAGTTTCTCCCCCCAATTGCCGTGGGTGGGCGGCGTATCGGGAGTAAGCCATTCCAGACTCGACGCGCCCCATGGATTGGGATCGGCCTTTTTGCCACGAAAGTAGCTCCAGGTCAGGTTGATGAAGAACAGGGCCTGAGCCACGAACACTATGATTGCCGCAATCGTGATGCCGGCATTGGCTGTGCTGACCGAATCCGGAATGAACGAGGTATCGCCAAGAGCATAATAGCGCCGCGGGACGCCAAGGACGCCAATATAATGCATCGGCAGATAGGTCGCGTAAGTGCCCAGGAAGGTGAACCAGAAATGCATTTGGCCCAGCGTCTTGTTATACATTCGGCCGGTGATCTTGGGATACCAGTGATAGATCGCGCCGAATATCACCAGGACTGGCGACACACCCATGACCATATGGAAATGGCCAACCACGAACATCGTGTCGGAAAGTGGCACGTCGACGCTGACATTGCCCAGGAACAGACCTGTCAGCCCGCCATGTATGAATGTGAAGATGAAGGCGATGGCGAACAGCATTGGCACGCGCAAGTGGATATCACCTCTCCACAGGGTCAGCAGCCAGTTGTAAACCTTGATCGCGGTTGGGACGGCGATGATCAGAGTGGAAATAGCGAAGAAGAACCCGAAATAGGGATTCATCCCGCTTACATACATGTGATGGGCCCAAACGACGAAGCTGAGTCCGCCGATAATGACGATCGCCCAGACCATCATGCGGTAACCGAAGATGTTCCGCCGCGCATGAACGCTGATCAGGTCCGACACGATGCCGAATGCCGGAAGCGCCACGATGTAGACTTCAGGATGTCCAAAGAACCAGAAGAGGTGCTGGAAAAGGATCGGATTGCCGCCCTCGGTATCGGAAATCTGGCCCATGGAAAAAATCGTGGGCATGAAGAAGCTGGTGCCGGCCAAATGGTCGAACAGCATCATGATTGCGGCCACGAACAATGCCGGAAACGCCAGCAATCCCATGATCGCGGCTATGAAGATGCCCCACACGGAAAGAGGCATGCGCATCATGGTCATGCCCTTGCAGCGGGCCTGCAGAACCGTCGTAACGTAATTAAGGCCGCCCATGGTGAACGCGACGATGAAGATCGCAAGGCTGACCAGCATGGTGACGATGCCCCACTGGTAGCCGGGCGTTCCTTCGGTGATGGCTTGCGGCGGATATAACGTCCAGCCTGCTCCCGTTGCACCGCCCGGCACGAAGAATCCGGCGACCAGAACGATCACCGATAGCAGATAAACCCAATAGCTCAGCATGTTTACGAACGGGAACACCATGTCTCGCGCGCCGACCATAAGCGGGATGAGGTAATTGCCAAAGCCGCCGAGAAGGAGGGCTGTGAGCAGGTAGACCACCATAATCATGCCGTGCATCGAGACAAACTGCAGATAGTTATCAGGCTGGATCCAGGGGATTGAGCCGGGAAAGCCCAACTGCAGCCGCATCAGCACCGAAAGCACCAAAGCCACCAGGCCGATGGCAACTGCCGTCAAGCTGTACTGGATCGCGATAACCTTATGATCCTGGCTCCAGACATATTTGCCGATCCAGGTCTTCGGATGATGAAGAGGTTGCAGATCATCAGCCAGTGTTACCATCAGGGGTTGCTCCAGATACTTGTGCCGACACAGACGTCCGCGGTTGCAAACATCTCAGAACGCGAGGCGGGGCTTGCTTGCTCCAGGATCTCCCCGAAAGTTATCTGCTCGGAGAGCCATTCATCGAATGCAGCTTGGGGCTCGACAACTACGTTGCCGCGCATCTCGTGATGGCCCACACCGCAAAGCTCTGCGCAAAGAATTCCGAAATCGCCCGCCACTGTCGGCGTCATCCAGAAATAGGTGACGATGCCTGGAACAAGATCCATCTTTGCGCGAAATTCCGGGACATAGAAGTCGTGCAGCACATCCTTTGATCGCAGTAAGAGTTTGACCGGCTTGTCCAGAGGAAGGCGCATTTCGCTGGATTCAATGATCTTGTCATCGCGGCCGAATGGATCGGTTGGGTCCAGACCCAGGCTATTGTCCGGTGTGATATGCATCACGCCGGCAGCGCCAAGCACTCCGTCCGGGCCGGGATAGCGATACGTCCACTGCCATTGCTGCCCGACCGCCTCTACCATCGCTGCATCCTGGGGCACGTTTACATATTTTGCCCATGCGGCAAGGCCCGGAGTCAACATTCCAACGATGCCAACTGCGGTCCAGAATGTCAGTGTCTTTTCAAGGGAAGCGTTTTCCGGCTCATAGTGGGCCCGGTGTCCCTCTCGGTGGCGGTAACGCCATACCACGTACGCCAGGAACAAGTTGAGGACGATGAATGCAAGTCCGCAAATCCACAGCGTCACGTCCAGTGCGACATCAAGTGATGACCAGTTTGATGCGATCGGCGTTTGCCACCATGGACTAACCAAGTGGAACAATACCGATCCAACTACCAGTGCTGCGATAACAATCGCCACAGGCATTAAGCTCTCCCCCCATCTCGCCGATCGTCCCTTGCCTTATAGACTTGCAGGTTCCGACTCAGATCGCAAGAATCCTTTATCAACAGCAGCATATATCAATTTACGTTCGGAGGTAAAGAATCTCATCTGAATTACAAAATCGCCACTACCGATCTGTAATAACAGAACATTTTGTTTGGCGTGATTCATTCATATATTTTCTTGTCTTGCTGACAATGAAATTAATCGATGGGTATTGCTGCATGGTGTCAGGTGTCATTTTTGTGATTGTTGAGACGTTCGGGCACAATCTTTGACAATGCCAGACTTATCTCAGCACAGGTGATTGATCTGGTAGAAATATTGGTTTGGTTTACTTGCACGGCTCACCCGCGAGGTCAGCTCTGGGGAAGCTGATTGGGGCCGGCGTGCGACGGTTGGCTGCAATCTGGATGGATTTCTGCGCTCAAAAGTCGCCGGTTTGAACAATCGCATCGGTTCGATTGTTTTCTCCACCCCTTCAAACGGCGGTGAACCGTGCAATCAAATTCAGAAACGCTTGCCCATAGACTTTGCGTTTGTGCGTACCGATGCCGGTGATCTGAGCCAGATCAGCATCGCTACGCGGTCGCTGAGTTGCCATGGCCTGCAAGGTTGCGTTGTGGAAAATGACATAAGGCGGAACCCCGGTCTCTTTCGCCAGATCGCGGCGCAGTTCGCGCAGCGCATCGAACAGCGGATCGTTGACCGGGATATCCTCGGCCTTGCTGCGCTTGCGGCGGCGAGATTTAACGGGAGGGAGAACCAGCTCAACGCGTTCCTCCCCCTTGAGAAACGAGCGCGCCGACGCACCGAAGATCAGCCCACCATGTTCATTCGTGTCCAGCGCGTCGCGGACCATCAGCGCGCGGGCGACCGGTTTGACGAGAGCGGCTTCCTCGCTCTCGACAATTCCAAAAACCGACAGCGCATCATGTCCGCGCTGGGAGATGCGATCATTGGTCTTGCCAGTCAGCACCGCCTCTATGTGGGCAAGGCCGAAGCTCTGACCTGTCCGATAGACAGCGGAGAGCACTTTTTGGGCGGTCTGGGTTCCATCCACGCTGGCAGGAGGGGAGAGGCAGTTATCGCAATTGCCGCACATGTCGGGAGGGGTCTCGCCAAAATAGCGCAGCAGCATCGCCCGGCGGCACCCGGCGGTTTCAACCAGTGCCCCCAAGGTGGAAATGCGCGCCCGATCACTGGACTGGCGATCGGCGTTTGCTTCACCAATGCGTTGGCGAGCCCGCACGAAGTCTTCCGGCCCCCAAAGGAGAATGGCCGCAGCGGGATCGCCGTCGCGGCCCGCACGCCCGCTTTCCTGGTAGTAACTCTCGATTGATTTGGGCAGCCCCGCGTGGACAACAAAACGGACATCGGGCTTGTCGATGCCCATGCCGAAGGCAACTGTGGCGACCATCACCATAGTTTCACTGGCCATAAAGGCCGCCTGGTTGGCAGCGCGCACCGCAGGATCCAGTCCTGCATGATATGGCAGAACCGCGCGCCCTTTGCCGCCAAGCGAAGCGGCCAGACGTTCCGTCATGGCGCGCGTCTGGGCATAGATGATGCCGGGGCCGGAATTGTTCTTGAGTATGTCGGTAAGTTGCCGCGTCAGCCCATCGCGCGCTTCGGCGCCGTAGCGGATATTGGGCCGGTCAAAGCCGGCTACGATCAGCCCACTCTCGGGCAAGCCGAGCTGCACCAGAATGTCGCTGCGCGTATGGCGATCCGCCGTTGCCGTCAGCGCCAGGCGCGGAACATTCGCAAATGCGTCCAGCAAGGGCCGAAGCAGTCGATAATCGGGGCGAAAATCATGGCCCCACTCGGACACACAATGCGCTTCATCAATGGCGAACAGGCAAATGTTCGTGTCATTCAGCAGACGGCGAAAGCCCTCGCTACTGGCTCGTTCTGGTGCGACATAAAGCAAGTCGAGATCGCCCGAGGTCAGGCGGTCCTGCGTTTCGCGCCAGTCTGCGTCCGCAGAGGTAAGGCTCGCGGCCCTGATGCCGAGCGCCCGGGCCGATCGCAGTTGGTCATGCATCAGGGCGATGAGCGGTGAAATTACGACGCAGCACCCATCCGTGGCCAAGGATGGCAGCTGGTAGCAAAGCGATTTGCCCGCGCCGGTTGGCATTATGGCAAGCGTTCCATCCCCGGCCATCACCCGGTCGATCACACGTTCCTGAACCCCGCGAAAGGATTCAAAGCCAAATACGTCGTGAAGGATGTTGCAAAGATCAGAGCGCACCACGCGGCCTATAGGTAACTTGGTGCCGTCCGCCTAGGCCGCTGTCCTTGCTGCTTTAGGCAATGAAGATGGAACATGGCTTGACCGCACCGTTCGACGGCGTAGTCGCAGAACGCAATGCAGCGCCAGACACGCAGATTGAGGTCTTGCTGGCGCGGATCGAGGAGGAGGGAGACCGATGCCCGGACGTTATTACGATGAATGGCAGGTTGGCGACAGGATTACTCACCAGCCGAGCCGCACCGTGACGGAGACCGACAACCTGATGTTCTCGGCCATGACGCACAATACGCAGCCGCTGCACATTGATGCAGAAACGGCGAAACAGTCAGAATTTGGGCAGATTCTGGTCAATTCCACTTTCACGTTCTCGCTCGCTGTGGGCCTTTCTGTTGCCGACACCACCATTGGAACGCTGATTGCCAATCTCGGTTTTGACAAAGTGGTCACGCCTAAGCCGACCTTTATTGGCGACACGCTCACTTGCTCCAGCGAAGTGCTGGAACTGCGCGATAGCAAGTCACGCCCGGAAACCGGCATTGTCACATTCAAACATGAACTGACCAACCAGCGCGGTGAGACCGTGCTGTCCTGCTTGCGCACGGTCATGCTGAAGAAGTCAGGGTAGAGGACGCCTTACTCTGATTGCAGGGTCTGGCCGATAATGCATCGTTCGTGTGGCTTGTGCGCCGCCGTTTCATGCTTGCTGATGCGGTAACCGTTCTTGTTTCATCGTACTTCACCTAATCATGGTGAATTCTGCCCGAGACGAATGGTCCGGGAGTACGCTCAAATGATTGAAGCACTGAAGGGGCAGTCATTTGCCTACAGGCAGCGCTGGGGCGAGGCTGCCGAACCGGTACGGTTGGTGGAGCGTTCCAATATCCTGAACGAGACTTTGAGAATTCGAGACGTCATCGCTGAGCGCGATGAAAACGCGCGGAAAATTGTCAGCGAACGCCTCAACGCGATCATTGAGGACCACCAGCAGAGAGGCGTGGTCAGGACCGGGGCAACGCTGAAAGCGGGCGTTAGTCTTTTTGAAGACCAGACCGTCCATCTTATCGACAGCCTCGTCGAAGCGATCATGCCAGAGGCGCAAAGTTCGGAAGCCTTCGCCCTGATAGAAGAGGGCGTTGAACAGTTCATGTGCTTTCTGGATGGAGAGCTTGGGCGAATTGTTGAGAAGGTCGAATTTGAAGTTCAGGATCGTTCGCTGGCGCGAAGCTTTTCTCAAGCGGCGCAGCGATTCTGGGCGGAGGAAAAGGCCCGCCTTCTGGGGAGGCTGGAACATCACCGGGTATCGAGCGCGGTCTCATCTGTTGGCGCGGGCGTAACTACGCCGCATTTGGTCGCTGAGCCTGAGCCTGAGCCTGAGCCTGAGCCTGAGCCTGAGCCTGAGCCTGAGCCTGAGCCTGAGCCTGAGCTAACAGTAGAAACTGCGCCGCCCCTTTTCGCGCAGGATAATTTCGCGCCCGAAACCGATCACGCTCGGCCCACTGTTGATCAGGACAATGATGTGACAGGAACTGAACGGGCTCCAATCGACTGCAATCTGAACGAAATGTGGGCGGACGTCGCCATGCGGTTATGGACAGGCAAGCTTCAGCCCCGCTCCAAGGCCGATCTGAACGACGCTATGACGCACTGGCTCGCAGACAGGGAAATCGGCGATGTCAAAGCCCAGCTTGAGGACTGCGCGCGTCTTCTCTGGCGAAAATATCTGGCGGCGAATCGGGTCATTTCCGACATCGGCCAGACTATCGAGGAGGAAGCACAGGATTCCGGTTCAATCCAATATGGCTTGCGCGCCGCCACACCTGCTTCGGCCTTCAGTAGCTGGTCTGCCTGCGGAGAGGAGCCCTATGGCGGGAACAACGCTCCGGGCTCGACCATGAAAGCGGCGGCGGACGATTCCGAAACGGCTGCTGCGCATGGCCCGAGGCTTTACATTGGCCGGACCGCATTGCGCGGGCCTGATCTGACCGCACCGGTTCTGGACATCGATTGAGCAGGCTTCGCGGGGGAGGCTTGTCATTTCGCAGGTCTTGAACCTGCACTTTGCCGTTTGAACTGTTCGTCCGGCTTACTGCGCTTCCAATGCAACGGAACGCATGTGGAGTGGCACGCCCGCCGATGGCCGTCCAATCAGATGCAGTATCGCGCGATACTGCCGCTTGGCCGGATATCGATTTTGGTGAGGGGCACTATGTCCCCGTCGATTTGTATCGGTAGAATAGCCCCGTCAATGCGGACCGAGCGTGCGCTAAAAACACGCGCCAGCCCCAGCGCCGATGGCGCGATACGAGCCAGCAAGGCCAAAGCAAACAGGCCGGTGCGAATTCGCGAGGCCCTCGGCATGACCACAATTTCGAGATCTGGATTGCTGATGCAGGCACGCCGCGACAGGCGAAATGACCCGGCATAAAAGCGGCTGCGCGCCACAAATACAGCTTCGGCGGTGGTCTCGATCTGCTCTCCATCCACTAGCTCGGCGGAGATTGTGAGCTCTTGGCGTGGCCACTTCCACAGCAGGCTGAACATCGCGGCGGCATAGGCAAATCGGCCCAGTCTGGATTTCAGGGCGGGGGAGCACGCCGCTACTGCGGCGCTATCTGGCCCGCAACTGAGACAAGACAGGATCGGTTGTTCGCCAAGGCTGAACACGGGAGAATTCGTCCAGATGCCGCTTCCGCTGCGAAAGGCACGCGCCACCTGGCGGGCAAACCGCTGCGGCCTGGCGCAATAGCCCAGTTCGCGTGCGACGAGGTTGATCGTTCCGGCCGGGAATACACAAAGCGGCCTATCGCTGATGCTCTTGCCCATGCTCCTGGCGACAAGGTTCAGCGTGCCGTCCCCGCCGTAGACGCAGACAAGATCGCTGTCCGGCGAGAAGGTTATGCCCTCCAGCGTAACCGGCACAAGAGACGCTTCAAACCCTTCGGTCCGGAACGCTTCGACGAGCTGCGCGAGCTGCGCGGGATTGTGCCGCCCCGAAGCCGGATTGCAGGCAATATCGACTTTCACTGCGCCGGGGTTCCGGGGAACGCATCGGAAACCGTCACCTCGATTGCGTCATCAGCGCCAACCGGCACGACGTTTCGCCCAAAAATGACGAACCGCGCCGTCGGGTGCCACAACGGGTTGTCATAACTGGCAGAGACGGTCTTCTCATCATATCCCATCCAGACAAGAGTGGACGGAAATATTTGGCTGGCGCTGGTTTTTCCGGGGTTTGTCTCGCCGAAACTGCGGCTCAGCCGGTCTGGCAGAAAGGCGACAAGCGGGATACGAAACTCGTCTGCGCGGTCCTCCCGGCTGCAATGCGGCATCGCGCCGGGGGCGAAGTTCTGTCCGTGGTCGGAGGTGTAAATGATGGCCACATCGTCTCTGTTCACACCCGCCAGCATCCGCTCAAAAAAGTGGGACTTTGAATGCCGCAGCGCGGCTGCGTATTGCATTTCCTTGGGGCTGTCCTGCGGGACAGTGCCGGGTGGATAGTGATCCCGGTACTGAAAGTGGACACCGCGAAGAACAGCATAAGTGAAGCTTCGCCCACCTGCTTTCAACTGCCTGTTGAGCAAGCTGGCAATTGCATGATCTGTGTCCATATCACCGGCGGCGCTTTCGAACTGGTCGATCAACTTGCGCTCAGGCTCCAGAAGCAGGTTTTGCGGAGCGCCAGTTGTCTGCCCGTCGATAAATTGTGTGCGATAGCCTGCCGCTTTTGCATAGCCCCAGATGGATGGTGTGGTCCTCAGGTCGGTCTGCGGTCCGACCCGGCGAACATCGACACCTGATCGAAGCGCGACATTGGCCGGTGCGCTGCAATTCGCCAGCGCGGCAGCCGGACCGAGATTTATTGAGGCGAGGCCAGCCAGTTGCGGCTCGATGATCTGCTTGAACGGCTTGTGGGCAATACTTTCGTCAATCAGCCAAACGAGATGGCGCGGCGCATGGCTGGTGTCTGCGGTAAGCTGCACCGGATCGCGCGGCGGCGGCGGCGGTGCAACGGCGGCCTTGATAAGTTCACCATAGACGTTTCGCTCGGCCGCGACGGGAAACAGGCCCATGGGAGCGGCGATCAGGCTCGGAACAAGCAGCACGATCAGGCCGCTGGCCGAGGCTTTGGCGTGGCGAGGCACCCACCCGCTTTTCCGGATGACCCGACGTGCGCAAATGAATAGCCCTGCCGCAAGCGCGGTCTGCGCCGATGCAAGAGCGATGGGCCCCGAAAATTCCCCAAGAGCGTTTCCGGTTTGCTGCGTCTCGCTCAGCAGCCAGGCCAGCTTTCCGGCGTCGATAATGTCGTTGAGGATTTGCCCGTATGCCAGATTGACCAGGATTGAGACGCTGGCGAGCACCAGGACAATGGCGAACAACCAGCGTCCCAACAAGGCAATCGCGGCAATGAGGCACAGTGCTTGTCCGGCAAGCCAGATCAGGTTGATCGAAGCGCTGGAATAGTCGTTCGCTGCGGCCCGGTAGAGGACGGCATGGGTTAGTTGAAAACGATCGGCCAAGGCATAGCCCAGCGTGAACAGGATCACGCTGAAACCAATCAGTAGCCATGGTCTTTCAGTTGCGGTGGGCCGGGCCAATGGCCGCTCCTCTTGCGTGAATTACCGCCCGTTTAGTCCATTAACCTTGAAAAAGTGTGAGGCGAACAGGTTTTTGGCTGCGCGGTCGCTCATGCACGATCCCGTCGCCGAGCGGCGGGACCGCGCCGTCCAGGCCCGGTTTTTGATATAACCCCGCCCCCAACGCATCATGGCTGCGCGATACGCGCGGCCATGATGCTCACTTGGAGCGCGGGTGTGATGAGCAAGGCGCGGTTGCACCTGCTCATCAGCGTAAGCCTATCCGGCGGTGAACCCGTCATCTGTGTTAAGACAAGTGCCGTGAAAGATCGTATTGTCTGGCGATGAGAGATAGAGGATTATGTCGGTCAGCTGTTCGACCTCTGCGGTAGGACGGACGCCCATGGAGCGCATGAACAACTCCCTCTCCATGCCCTCAGCGAACTCAATGCTTTTGGTCATTGGCGTGTTGACCCCCCCCGGAGCGATCGCGTTGATGCGCAGATCTGTCTTGATGAACTCCATGGCAAGGCTGCGCGTCATCTGCACAATCGCCGCCTTGCTACAGGTGTAGCCCGCCAAATAGGCATAGCCGGCAAAGGCGGTTGCAGAGGCGATGTTGACGATGGTGCCGCCCCGTCCGGTCAGATGCGGAATGGCCGCCTGACTCAAAAACAAGGGTGCGCGCACATTCACCGCGAAGATCAGGTCCCAGGTTTCAGGTGTGATCTTGGCCAGTGGCATGACCTTGAGGATACCGGCGATATTGCACAAGCCGTCAAGGTAGCCGAACTGCGAAATGGCCTTGTCGATGACCGGTTGGCAGTTCGCGGCATCGCTCAGGTCGGTAGCGAAAGTGGCGACTTCGCCTTTGGCGAGATCGCGCGTTTCTGCAAGCCCATCCTCATTCAGATCGACAGCGAAGACGCGGGCGCCCGCGTCCGCGAAGGCGAGGGCGGAGGCTCTGCCAAGCCCGGATGCTGCTCCGGTAACAATGACGGCGCGATCCTTGACGTTACTCTGCATAGATATCTTCCTCTGCGTTGGGGGACTATTCCGGTTCGGTCGATCTCAGTTGTCAGGATGTCAGGCCGCTATTACCTTGCAATTCATAGTCGCATCATGCTGCAAAGTAAGCTTGCGCGGAAAATCCGTAAATACGAATTTTCCGCGCGGCGACCTCGCTCTCATTGACACTTGTGCTCGATCTGGCCAGCTATTTTCCATTAGCTTTGGGACAGATGTCATAAAGTGGTCGCCACTCGATTTTTCGAGACGGCCTCAGGGGATCCGGTCCCTGGTCACGGCAGACGTTCCCGAATGACGATAAGGTGCAATGTGCGCGCGGGCCAATGCTCTACTTTCAAACGCATGTACGGGACTTCAGTGTATGAACACGGCTAAACAATCCATGTCTCCCGAAGAGATTCAGGAAAAGTACCGCGTCGAGCGTGAAAAGCGCATGCGCTCCGAAGGGACCGGGCAATATCGCGAACTGACCGATGCCTATGCGGAGTTTGACAAGGATTCGTTTGTCGAACCGGGTTTCTCGCGCGATCCTGTTGTGGAAGAGAATGACGTTGTCATCATCGGCGCCGGTCTGGGCGGTATGATGACGGCGGTGCGGCTCGCTCAGGCGGGCATTCGAAATGTTCGCATAATCGATCGTGCGGGCGACTTCGGCGGGACCTGGTACTGGAACCGGTACCCCGGCTGCATGTGCGATGTGGAATCCTACGTCTATATTCCGTTTCTGGAAGAGACCGGCTTTATGCCGAAGGACAAATACTCCAAGGCGACTGAAATCTTCGATCAGTGCCAGCAGATCGGGCGTAAGTTCGATCTCTATTCCATGGCGCTTTTCCAGACAGAAACCCATGAGACCCACTGGGATGAAGAAGAGAAGCGCTGGAACGTAACAACTGATCGCGGCGACCGTCTCAAGGCCCGCTTCATCGTCGTGGCCGGCGGTATTCTCCACAAGGCGAAATTACCGGGCGTTCCCGGCATCGAGAAATTCCAGGGCGCAAGCTTTCACGCTGCCCGCTGGAATTACGAGTTGACCGGCGGTAGCCCGACCGAACTACCGGATAAGCTGGCCGACAAGAGAGTCGCTATCATCGGCACCGGGGCTACGGCGGTGCAAGTCGTGCCCGCGCTCGCCAAAGTTACGAAGCAGGTTTATGTCTGCCAGCGCACGCCGTCAGCCGTTGGCGTGCGAAACAACGAGCCGACCGACCCGGACTGGTGGAAGAGCCTGAAGCCCGGCTGGCAGGAAAAGCGGATGGACAACTTCACGGCCATGACGTCCGGCCTGCCGCTCGAAGAGGACATGGTCGGCGACGCCTGGACAGAGGTCTACCGCGGTGATCTGGCCTTTGGCGGCAAGGACAAGGTCAAGATGTCGCCCGAGGAACGCCAGCTCGTCGATATCGAAATCATGGAGCGGGTCCGTGGGCGCATCGACGAGATTGTTGCGGACAAGGAAACAGCCGAGGCGCTGAAACCGTGGTATGATGTGTGGTGCAAGCGGCCTTGCTTCCATGATGATTACCTCCCGGCTTTTAACGAGCCTAACGTCAAGCTGCTTGATACAGATGGACAAGGCCCGGATGAGATCACCGAAAAGGGGGTTGTTGTTCAGGGCACGGAATATCCGGTCGATTTCATCGTGTTCGCAACGGGCTTTGAGACCGGCAACCTCTATTCGCGCCGCATGGGTTTCGAACTTTACGGAAAAGGCGGTGTGAGCCTGACCGAGGATTGGGACAACGGTGCGAGCGCGCACACGCTGCACGGCCTGCTTTCCCGAGGTTTCCCGAACGCGTTCCTTTATAACAGCGCGCAGGCGGCCTTCTCAACGAGCATCGTCCATACGCTTTATGAGCATGCGAGCCATGTTGCCGCGCTGGTCAAGCTGGTTCTGGATAAAGGCGCAACCGAGATCGAACCGACGCCAGAAGCCGAAGAGAAGTGGTGGGAATGGGTCATGACCGGTCTCGAATATGGTTATGACCAGATGAAGGAATGCACGCCCAGCTGGCTTAATGGTGAAGGCCAGCGCGATCCGGAAAAGATGAAGATGATGATCTATCTGGGGCCTCTTGTGCACTATTCGGACAAACTGCGTGAATGGCGCGAGCAGGGTATGCCCGGACTGGAAATTAAGTAGCCTTCGCGCTTCATCGCCCGAAGGGGGCTATTTCTCTTTAATTTGCGCCCATGCAATAGCCGTGGATGCCGATTTTCCGTCCCTTGCGGCGGGATCGCTGCTGCCTATCTTCAGCGCGGCGTCAACATCGCCTGTCACGAGATGCCGTGTCAGGGATTGGATCGTCGGCGTGACGTTTTCTTGCCCATCGCAGGTTGAAACCGTTCCAAAACGGTCAGCCATTGCCTTGTCCTCCCGCAGTTCAGATTGATCTAACGCCGGGGCAAAGCAGTGGGCAATTGGCCGCTTGTCAATACCGCCCGGCTGGGCCAGAGTGATTAAAACACCTCAATCGGCGGGTGGGGGACTCGCTCGTTCGTTCGTTTGGGGGACCTTGGGACTTGAGGGGAAACGTGCATGGCGCAAGGAAGCGAAAGCGGCTGCCCGGCAATGCCGGCTATCGTCACCAACAGTAGCAAATTTTACCGCGATCCGGATTCGGCACTGCCCGATGGCAGCAGGCCTGCGCTGGCGAAAAGCGAATACGGGACAGAGTTTCTCAGCTATCCGCTCGTTCGCCAGACCTTTCGCGACAAGCGCTTAGAAGCGCGGAATTATGAATATTTCGAAGCCCTTGGCGCGAGTGAGATCATTCTGGAGTTCATCCGCGAAGGCAATCTGAACTTCATGGCGCCGGACAAGCACGATCGCATTCGCGCGATTGTCGTGAAGGCTTTTACTTCCTCGCGCGTTGATGATTTTCGCCCCCGCATGCGCGGCATCGCCGATGATCTGATCGACGGTTTTGCAAAGGATGGGGAAGCGGATCTGGTTGCGGATTTCGCCCACACTTATCCCATTTCGGTCATTGCACAATTCGTGGGTATTCCCGCCAGCGCCGTTCCATCAATTTCCGATGCCACGGTCCAGCTTCGGATGCTGGGCCAGAAGCCCTTTGAGCCGGGTATGCCCATTCTCGAAAAGGCGCTTTCCTACCTTTACGAATTTATTGAGCAGCTTGTGGCTGAACGACGAGCCACGGCGCCGCAGGAAGATTTCCTTGGTGCGCTGATCGCGTTACAAGATGCAGGCGAGAAGCTTTCGCACAAGGAACTGGTCTGGGCGGTGGTGTTCCTGATGCTTGGTGGACACGATACGACCCGCTATACCCTTGCGGGATGCCTCGTCAGTATACTCGAGGCGGACCTCTGGGAGGGGCTTTTCGAAAACCCGCAAACCATCCCCGATGTGATAGAGGAGTCCATGCGTCTGCGTCCCGGCACGCCGCGCCTGATGAGGATCGTTGTCGAACCGGTCGAACTGGGTGAGCACAAACTTGAGACCGGAGATATCGTTTCGCTCAACCTGCTGGCAGCCGGGCGTGATCCGGCAACTTTTTCGGAGCCGGATGCTTTCCGGTGCCCGCGCAGCGACCCCGGTTACGATATAGGTTTTGGCTTTGGGCGTCATGTCTGCATTGGGCAGCCGTTGGCGAAGGCGGAAATGGCCGAAGCCATTGGCGTGTTGACCCGGCGGTTGACGGACGTAAAGCTGAACGGCGACTACGGGCTCAAACCGACCGGGGTGATCGCCGGATATGAGGCCGTGCCCTTGCGCTTTAGTGAGCGTGAATCTTAGGCGATCAATTCAATCACTATGCGCGGTTTGTATCGCTAGGCGTCGTATCAGGGAGATTGGCGTTGCTGGAGAATACGGCCCCGTTTTCGGATTCGACCGCACAGCTTAAGGTGCTGGACCTCGGGACACAGATTGCCGGCCCATTCGTTGCGACTCTTCTGGGCGACCTTGGCGCCGAGGTCATAAAGGTCGAGCAGCCTGGCGGCGGTGATCCCTTGCGAAAGCCGGATGGAATGAGCCCGCGCTGGCAGGCAATTGGCACTAACAAGCGATCGATCACGCTTAACCTGCGGGAAGCCGACGGGCAGGATCTGCTCAAGCGGCTGGTGAACTGGGCAGATATACTGGTCGAAAATTTCCGGCCCGGTACGATGGACAATTGGGGCATCGGTTATGAGGCGTTGTCTCAGATCAATCCTCGCCTTGTCTACGTGGCCATTTCCGGTTTTGGCGCCAGCGGTCCTTATGCGCATATGTCGGGCTACGATCATGTTGGTTCGGCTATGGGAGGCGCCACCGCGCTGACCGGTTATCCAGACCAGCCCCCGGTAGTACCCGGAATTCAGGCTACGGATTTCAGTAGCGGGCTGTTCGCGGCGATGGGCGCGCTGGAGGCTGTGCGTCGCCGCGATGCGGAGGGCGGAACAGGTCGCGGCGCTTATGTGGACATGGCGCTTTACGAATCGGTGCTGCGTTGTCTTGCTATCGATCTCGCCGATTACTCGCTGGATGGCTATCTGCGTGAGCGGGCCGGGGGCACGCCGCGTAGTGATGGTGTGGGCGAGATGACGGTCTGGTATTCCTATCGCACCCGCGACGGCCGCTATATTGCCATGTCGCCGGTGACTATGGGCCAGATCGAGGATTTGCGCGCAATTGTCGACGATCGCGATCTTCTCGATCCCAAATTCGAAACCCAGCAGGGCAGGATGGCTAATGGCCCTGAGTTTTACGATATCATCAGCCGTTGGACCGGCGCGCGCGATTTCGAAGAGGTTTGGCAACGGCTGCAGGCATCAGGCGTGCCTGCGGGGCCGGTCAATACGGTCCCTGATATCCTGAACGATCCCCATATTCGCGCGCGAGGCAGCCTTGTGTCTGTCAGGAATGAAAAGGGGCAGGATCTGGTGCAGCCCGCTGCGACACCGCGGATCAGCGGCGACGATGCAGCACCGCGCTGGCCGGGCGAGCCCCTTGGAGCATCCACCCGCCATGTCTATTCGCAGTTGCTTAGCCTGTCGGATGATGAGATCGTCTCACTAAGAAAAAGAGGAATCGTCTGATATGGTAGCAACGGCGCTGGTCATTGGCGGCACTGGGCCGACCGGACCGCATATTGTCGAAGGGATGCGCCAGCGTGGATACCGCGTGAGCGTGCTGAACCGCGGGGTCCATCCCTATCCTTTCCCTGACGATGTGGAACGTATTGTGGGCGATCCACATTTTTCCGAGCCTTTGGAAAAGGCGCTTGGGAACCGGACTTTCGATGTGGTTATTGCAACTTATGGCCGGCTAAAGGTCACTGCAAAGACAATGGCTGGAAGGACCGGCCATTTCCTCGCTGTGGGGGGATGTGCCGTCTATCAGGGATTTGTCGATCCCACGGATGGCTTCCCCACGGGCATGCTCTCGCCGGTCTCGGAAAGTGCGCCGCTTGGCGGGGAGGGTGACCACCAGTTCTCAGCGAAGTTGGCTGAGGCAGAACGAGTCCTGTTTGATTATCACCCGGACGCGACGCTGTTCCGGTATCCGTGTGTTTACGGTCCGCGCCAGGTGGCACCGCGCGAATGGTCTTTGGTTCGCCGTGTGCTCGATGGGCGAAGAACCATTGTCGTCATGAATGGGGGCATGAGCCTCTTGTCGCACAACTATTCCGAAAACGCGGCGCATGCCTTGATGCTGGCTGTCGACCAGCGCGATGCTGCGGCGGGCAAGGCCTACAATTGCGCGGACGACCAGCAGGTCGATCAGCGCCAGTTGATCGAAATTGGCGCCAGGGCTTTGGGTGTGGAACTGGAGATCGTTTCAATTCCTGACATTGAGTCCGCCCATGGTGCGCACATCCAGGTGCAGCCCTATCACTATCTGGCCGATACCAGCCTGATCCGTGCCGATCTGGGATATCGCGACCTTGTGCCGGCGGTGGAGGCGATCACCCGGACTGTGCAATGGTATCGCGACAATCCGCTGGAATATGGCGGGGAGTACGAACAGCGCCGCACGGACGTGTTCGATTATGAGGCTGAAGACAAGCTGATCGCGCTTACTCGTGCCTACGAAGAGGCTGTGGGGGATGTGGCGCTTCGTTCGCGTCACGAAAATTACACCTTCCATCCTTATGCCCACCCCAAAGAGCACCGCGAAAGCCGGGACGAACGCGGCCGCTAGGAGCGCGAAGTAGCGCAGATCACATCGCCGCCTCGCCTATGTGCAGGAAGAGGCTATGCGCGTGTCAGCTTTCGATATCTTCGCGCAATGTCCTGGCCGATCTCCAGAACAGGAAGGCGGTCAGGAAGCCTGCCATCGCCAGTATTATCAGCGCCCAGCGAAGGCCTTCGCCAACGCCCATGCTTGCGCCAAGCACGTCGCTGATGATTCCGACGGCGAGCGGAGCAAGGCCCAGACCGAAAAGGTTTGAAAGGAACAGTAGGATTGCCGAATTGGTGGCTCGCATATTGCCCGGCGAGATGCTGTAGGCGGCGGCGAAAGCAGGTCCGTACCAGATCGATGCAATGAACGCATGAACAGCGATCAGCGCGAGCGACAGGCCTACACTGGAGGCCAGCATTGCGCCTACGAAGACAGGAATGCCAGCAATCGCGGCAATCGCCGGTATGTAGACATAGCAGCGCGGGTCCGAGGGGCCAAAGCGATCCGCGAGCGCTCCGCCGGCCAAGACACCCAGAGCTGAACCCAGACCGCTCAGGATGCCGAGAGAGATCCCGAGAAGACCGATCGGGCCGAGGTCGTAGCCAAATTTTTCTCCGACTGCGCTTGCGCTTGTGGCGAGCTGATCGGCGTGATTGCGAAAGTAGAAAGAGGCCAGGAAAGGCAAATAGCCGAGCTGGATGAACACTTTAAGAACCTGAGCGGCCGCCATGAATCGGTATGATTCTTTCGATGCAAGCAGCCGCACTGTAGCCACCAGACTGGGCGTGTTGTCCTTGATCTTCTCGATCCCTGCGGAAATAGTCTTTCGAGGCTCGGCGAGTGTAACCGCCGCCAGCAATGCAAAGGCCAACCCGGGCGCACCGGCAACCCAAAAGGCCGTTCTCCAGCCGTATGCATCGGCCACGAGCCCGCCAAAGGCCATGCCAAGCAACCCTCCGATCGGCGGACCAAGGCCGTAAAAGGCGAGGGCGGAGCTGCGTTTTTCCGGCTCTACGTAGTCCATGATGAGCGAATGGGCTGGCGGCGTGCAGCCCGCTTCGCCAACGCCCACACCCACTCGGGCCAGAGCGAGCTGGGCGAAGTTCTGGACGAACCCGCACATGACCGTGAACACGCTCCAGATGCCTGTGGCGCAAGCAATGATGACCGGCCGGTTCTTGCGCTCTGCAAGGCGGGCGATCGGCAATCCCAGGAATGTATACAACAGACCAAATGCCAGCCCGCTCAACAGCCCGAGTTGCCAGTCGGCAAGGCCAAGGTCATTCTTGATCGGCTCGGCCAGGATGTGAATGACGTTGCGGTCAAGATAATTCATGATGGCGATGAGCAACAGAACGCTCATGGCATAGCGGCGATAGGCAGCGCTCATCGGCTTGGCATCATCTGGTGAGACACGGGATGTGGCACGATCAACTGTGTCGGCGCTCATGCGTGCTTCCTCTTCAACTCATCGCCTTTACAGCTTCGTTGGGGCCTCGTTCGCGGCCGTGCGGCGCAGGGCATTGGATCGATCAAGGGCGCAACCTAGGTTTCATTTCAACTAACTCAAATCGATTTCTTTGCCGGGCGCGGGATTGTTCGATGAGCGATCCGTGTCTGACCTTTCTGTGCGAATATTTGGCCTGTGCGAACGTTCGGGGCTGCTGGTGCCTGGCGATCTCAATTCGCACTGGCTCGGGCGGCGAGTAAATCCCAGCATCACATGGCGTTCGTTGCGGCAAGTCAATTCAACTATCTTCAAACGGATTTAGCATGCTAAAAGACTATGGCTGCGCTCTGAGTCATTTCGGCTTGAGTTACGAGCTTTGAACTATCACTGTGTCCGCGGTCAGGGTGAACAACAAAAGCAACACTAGATACTAGGGTCAGGACGATGAACAAACCAGACGGACAAGGCACATTCAGTCCCGAAATCTTCGTGCCGGCGGAGAAATGGACGAGCCCGGAGCGTGATGCAGCAGAGCGTGAGAAGCTTTGGCCCAAGACCTGGCAAATGGTCTGCCGCGAAGACCGGCTGATTGGAGCCGGCAGTTTCGTGACGCACGACATTCTTGACGATCCGATCATCGTTATCCGAACCGGTGACGGGGATGATGACCTTTCGGCCATGTATAATGTTTGCCAGCACCGCGGCCGCCGCCTTGTTGATCGCACACATGGGAAGTTGGGGCGCGAAATCACCTGCCGCTTCCACGGCTGGCGTTTCGGTTGGGATGGTGAAGTCACCAGTGTTTTCTTTGAGGAAGACTGGGATGGTTGTCCGGCGTTCGATAAGTCGAAGCTTGCTGTGCCGCAGATTCGCGTCGCCCGCTGGGGTGGCTTCGTTTTTGTGAATCTCGATCCCGATGCGGAGTCGCTTGAAAGCTGGCTGGCTCCTGTCACTGAATTTCTTGATCCGTTCCACATCCAGGACTGCAAGCCGCATTTCTGGAAACGTATCCATGCCCCGATTAACTGGAAAACCTATATCGAAGCGTTCAACGAAGGCTATCATTCAGGAGAAACCCACACGCTTGGCATCAATTATCGCGTGGTGAATATGCCCGGATCAGCCGCGGGGGTGCACGGCAGGTTCTGGTCCGAGAGTCTGGGGTTCAGTGAGTATCGTCTCCGCGGCGCCAAGTCGTGGACGCAGCCGGAAACGTTCCAGGAAAACCTCTGGGCGAACATGGCTCACCAGTACGACACACTGTTTGCCCTGACGCTGGAACCCAGCATGAAGGCGGCGGATCGAATTCGTGATCTTCCGGCCGAAACACCGCCCGAAGAGGTCATGGGGCAGTTCTACCAGAACATCGTTGAGGAAACCGAGAAGAGTGGCGCGGTGTTCCCGAAGGACCTCACCATGGAGGCATGGTTGAACGCAGGCACGGACTGGCACATCTTCCCCAATGTCATCATTCTGCCGTCGACGGATGGGGCGCTGGTCTATCGCTCGCTTCCAGATCCCAAGGACCGCGACAAAGCCTATGTCGATATCTGGTCGCTTGGGCGCTTCCCGTCCGACTATGAAGGCCCGGACGAGCCCGATTATTACAATAATTTCGAAGAGTTCATCGGTGCCTGCCCTTTTCTGGAGGAAGACTTCGCCAATATGGAGGCGGTCAACGCGGGCATGAAGTCGCGCGGCTTCAAGGGCGCGACCTTCAATCCGAACCAGGAAGTGCAGATCAAGCATTTCCATGACATGCTCGATAAATATTGCGGCAAGCTGTGATGTGAATCTGGCGGCCACGGCCGGGCGGTATGACGCTATTGTGGCATGTCGCTCAGTCTGGGTCCTGCAGGTGAGAGTGGGAATGCTCGCCAGAGCGGCTTTCCCATCGCGTCTGCCACACAGCGCCAGAATCCGCGATAGGCAGGCGTGAAGAGATCAACGTCATCGATATGTTCGCGCGCGGTATTCGGTGAACCCGTGCATAGCCAGAATTTGCCCGGCGGTTGCATTGCGGGCGCTTTCAGCGGCTATCTGCGGTTCCAGTAAACCCTGTTAGAGATTGTCTGGACCAGCGCGCGCCACTCCGACCGCCGGTTTTTGATTTTGCCTTGCTCATGCCCCCTCATCGCGCCTGGAGCGGCCAGGGACATGCACCTTTCGCGTCACCGAATGGGTGCCGCCAAAGCAGTATTGGCTGCGGCCCGCCGATGCTCCGACAACGAAGAACTCGAAACAGTCCGAACTCGGCATGATATTGACCAGCGTTTCGGGTGCGTCTTCCAGATGCGACAGTTCAGGATGGGCAAAGCGGAAACCGTCATATTCCTGATTCAGCATCACCTCGCGGAAAGTCAGCCGGGTGCGGCTGTGCAATGCTTCGCGGATGTCCTGCGGGCTCCAACCCGCCTTGCTGAATGCTGCGGCATGATCGGGCGCCATCATCAACAGGTTGGAGAAGCTGCCGTGAAAGGGGTAGCCCGCCGATAGCGGGGCATTGTTCTTGATCAGCCACGCGCCATGCGAGGGCGATCCGCAGGTATTGGTCGTCAGCGTCGCCAGTGTTTCGACCAGCAGTTGTGGATCGCTATTCTTGAAATCGAAAAACTCGGTCATGCCATAAGGAACATTGACCGAGACGGTGGAATCCTCGGCGCTGAAACCTTGCTGAACGCGCCAGCTATCCCACGGTGTGCGGTCCTCATTTTCGGCCACGCAGGCGGAGAACTTCATCGGCGTTCCGATGGTGTCCATGTCTGAAATCCCGGGATAACTGAGGCCGATGTTCATCATCACCAGCCGCAGTGTTCGCCCGATGGCGACATTGACCTGACTGATCGATCCCGGGCCGAGCGCGCAAATGCCGCGATTCATGCCGATTTCGTCCGCTATCGCCCCGGAAACCAGCACGACCGGGGCTTGCGGGCCGGTCGACATGGCCCACGTGCGCAATCCCATCGACGGATCAAGCACGCATTCCATCATTGCCAGAATGACCGGCATAGCCTCTGGCCGGCACCCCGCCATGACCGCATTGGCCGCGATCTTGCGAATGGTGCCGATGCCCATGCCCGGCGCGAACAAACCTGCCACATCGCTTCCGTCGCGGCCCGAAGCGGCAATCATCGCTTCCACTTTGTCATGGGTTGGCGCGATGAGCGGCATGCCATCGCCCCAGCCGTTCCTGATAAATCCGGCCTGCATGGCATCGAATGCATCAAGCAGGTCCTTGCCGCGAAAGATGATCTCCGGCGCGGTTTCACCCACGATCTGATCGAACTGGGGCAAGGCGTCGTGGATTTCGCGGTCAACGGTGAGCGCTTCGACCAGCATATCGAGCGAATCGGCAACCATCTGACGGATCTCGTCCGGCGTCTGGTTTGAAAAGCAGTGCGGTACGATTAGCGGAACGGCTTCCGGGATACCGAATGTCTTGGTGGAAAAACGCGAATCCTCATCGAAGAGCGCCGCTGTATATCCGGCCGCTGGGATGCCGCGCCGTTCCAGTTCACAAAGATCGCGCATCAGCCATGCGGTGCAGCTTCCGCAATCCGCCGATGTGCAGATGGCGACGTCGGCCTTTTGCGCCAGCATTTCCAGCTGATCGGGCGAGAGGTAGCGGTTGGTTCCGCCCAGTTCGCCCGTCACCTCAATGAAGCTGAGGCCTGAGAAACGCGCCGAGAGCAATTCGCGCGCGGCATCCAGCGCATAAGGGCCGTTCTGTTTGCCGTTCCAATAAAGCGCAATGCACTTGCCATTCAGATCAGCGGGCCGTTTTGCGGGTGCATCGCGCATCGAGGGATCAATATCGACCTGCGATTCCGCTACTGGATTGACGATTTTCAGGATCGCCTGCTCACGGGTTTCAGTGGTGGGGTGCGGCGCTTTGCGGGCAGTCATCGGTTTCTCCCAATCCGTATTGCGAGCCGTTTGCTGACCGTGGAGCCATTCAGCCGTCGAATGGCTCCACGGTCAGCAACACGTTTGGCGCAAGACGCACGAGCCACCCGCGCATCATGTCTTCCAGTTCGGCTTGCGTCAGAGTGCAGACGCCCGCCTCGCATTGCGCATCCGGGTTTGCGGAATATCCGATGCGGATCACGGATTCGTCGGCGTCAATCAGCCGCAAGCTACCGCCGTTAATGCCAACAATCTTGCCGAAACTGGCGATGAGCTTGTTCGCGACATCCATCACCCAAAACTAGTATCCCAGGTTACGTCCTGTCAAACTTCGGGCATTGCGGGGCGTTTGCGGGACGCGCGAGGATTATGGTTGCACCCGGGCTCAAAAGGGATGAGAATGAACGCTAAGAAACGAAAAAATAACAGATCATGGCGAGAGAGAGCGTGAAGGATTTGTCCGGACGCATTGCGATTGTGGTGGGCGGTGTCTCTGGCATCGGACGCGAAGAGGTGCGGCAGCCGGAGCTGGCCGCAGGACGCACCGGTTAGTCCCGGCGCGGAGAGCACAAGATGGCACAGCATCAGCCCCTCGTGATTACCGCGTCGATCAATGGCGATCGCTCGAAGGACGATAATCCCAATGTGCCGCGCAGCCATGACGAGATCGTCGATTCGGCGATTGCCTGCTATGATGCAGGGGCCTCAATCATCCATGCGCATCCTCTGGACAGGACTCTTGTCGGCATCGCGGCGGCGCAGGATTATCTGAAATCCTGGCGGCGGATCAGGCAGGAGAGGCCGGGCGCTCTGTGGTATCCCACGCTGACGAAGGACCTGGGCGGGGAAGTGAGCCATATCCTTGCGCTGGACGATGCGATCGGGATGGAGTTTGGCTGCGTCGATCCGGGCGGCGTACCTATTGCCAAACTGGATGAAGAGGGACTTCCTGCAGGCTATTATTACGCGAATTCGCTGGATTCGATCCGGGCAGATTTTGCCGTCTTTCGCGAACGCGCACTGGGCGTCCAGCTCGCTATATTCGAGCCGCATTACTTGCGCATAGTCTGCGCCTTTCATGCCGCCGGTGCTTTGCCGGAAGGGGCGGTCATCAACCTCTATTTCAGCGGACCGCACGGTGTCTTTGGCGCAAATTCAATGCCGTTCGGATTGCCGCCGACGCCCACCGCGCTTCAAGCCTATCTTGAGCTGATCGGCGATACCGGCTTGCCATGGACCGTATCGGTCTGGGGCGGGGACATATTCGACAGCCCCTTGCCGCAACTGGCAATAGAGAAGGGCGGACACATCATGGTCGGGTTGGAGCCTTATTTCGATTCCGTCCGCAAACCGACCAACGAGGAACAGGTCGAGCGCGTTGTAGCGATGGCCAAGACTGCCGGACGGAACGTGGCGGATCGCGGTGCCACGCTTGCAATTTTCAGATCGCCGCGCCGACACAGTGCGATGGCCGCCGCCCCGTGACCATGCGCGCGCATTGAACGAATTCAACCATGCCGAAATAAACACAAATGGATTGGGAGAAAATTGGATGTCACAGCAGAAACCACTGGTTATCACTGCCTCGATTAATGGTGAGCGCAGCAAGGCGGATAATCCCTATTCTCCGCGCACCCATGACGAAATCGTGGAGACAGCGCTTTCCTGTTATGATGCGGGCGCGTCGATCATCCACGCCCATGCAACGAACATGGAACTGGTCGCGCAAGAGTCGGCGGAAGATTATCTCAAGTCCTGGCGAAGGATCCGCGAAGCCCGGCCCGACGCGCTGTGGTATCCGACGTTGACCCGTCAACTGGGCGGTGAAATCCGGCATATCCTCGCCATCGATGACGAGATCGGTATCGAGTTCGGCTGTATCGATCCGGGATGTACGGTGTTTGCGAGCCTCGACGACGAGGGGCTGCCGGTTGGCAAGTATTACACCAATTCGCTGGAATCGATCCGGTCTGATTTCGCGACATTCACCGAGCGGGGGCTAGGCGCGCAACTGGCAATTTATGAGCCAAATTTCCTTCGCATCATGCGGGTCTATTATGACGCGGGGAAACTGCCTCAAGGAACGGTTGCGAACTTGTACTTCGCGGGCCAGTATGGTCTTCGCGGGGATAAAACGATGCCCTTCGGCCTGCCGGCAACGCCCACCGCGTTGGATGCCTATCTTGAACTTCTGGAGGGCGTTGACGTGCCTTGGACCGTGTCGGTCTGGGGCGGTAACATTTTCGACACGCCGATTGCGCAATTGGCCATAGAAAAGGGCGGGCACGTCCTTGTTGGCATTGAACCCTATTTCGATCCGGTCACGCCAATGAGCAACGAGGAGCAGATCGGGCGGGTCCTCGACATGGCAAAGGCCGCCGGTAGGCCGATTGCGGACAGGGATCAGACGCTGGAGATATTCAAGTCGCCCCGCCGCAAAAGCGCAACCGCCTGACAATCGAAGCAGATAATTGCGCATCTAAGAGCACATTGGTCTCAAGAGCTGGATGGAGATGATGGCGGCACGGCGTTGGCCGATCTGACCAAGGCGGAGAGGGTAAAGGTGCTTTCGGGCAATGTAAAACGGGTGTATAAACTGCCGCTCTGACGCTGCGGCGCGAAAATAACATAAAATAGGGAATGATGCTGATGAACGCTCTCGATAAATCTATCGTATTCAAGGACACGGACAACCCATTCGGCGGACGCAAGGTTGTCGATGTCGATACCCATCTTACCGAGCCGCACGATTTGTGGACCAGCCGCGCCCCTGCCTCGATCAGGGACCGCGTTCCGCAAGTGAAGGACGTCGACGGTCAACGGTCATGGGTGATCGATGGCGACCTTGTCATCAACCAGGGCGCAAGACCGGCCAGCACGATCGGGCGTGACGGCATCAAATTGCCAGGTCTGGATTTTATGGATCTCTCGTTTGACAGCTGCCACCCGGCGTCACACAGCACATCGGACCGTGTCGAACTTATGGACGCGACTGGAATCGCGGCGCAAGTCATCTATCCGAACATTCTTGGCTTCGGCGGGCAGAATGCGGCAAAGGTCGATCCTGAGCTGCGCCTCGCCTGTATCGAGATTTACAACGACGCCATGGCCGAAATGCAGCAGGATTCGGGCCAGCGCATTTTCCCGATGGCCCTGCTGCCGTGGTGGGACGTCAAACAGGCCGTGGCAGAGATTGAACGCACGCAAGCGATGGGCCTGCGCGGCATCAACATCAATTCCGATCCGCACAATCACACTGGTCTGGATGGCGAGCAGCTTCCAAGCCTGGATAGCGAGAAATGGAACCCGATGTGGGAAGCGTGCCAGGCGCTGGACTTGCCCATCAACTTCCATATTGGCGCGAGCGATCAGATGATGGACTGGTTTGGCGATCAGGCCTGGCCGAGTATTGATCAGGATATTGCCATGCGGATCGGCAGCGCGATGCTGTTTGTGAACAATGGCCGGGTGATGATGAATATCATCTTGTCGGGAATGCTCGACCGCTATGAAAAGCTGAATTTCGTTTCGGTGGAAAGCGGGCTGGGCTGGATCCCGTTCACGCTTGAGGCTCTCGATTCGCAATACATGGAAGCTTCACCGTCGTCGCGTAAACTGCGGAAAATGCCTTCCGAGTATTTTTCGAGTAACTTCCTGTCATGCTTCTGGTTCGAGCGTAAGAACCTGTCGAAGACGATCAAGGAACTGGGTGCGCATACGGTCATGTTCGAAACCGATTTTCCGCATCCCACTTGCCTCTACCCGATCGACGATGTTGACACGGCGATGGGCGACCTGACCGAAGAGGAGAAGGTCATGGTTCTATCAGGCAATGCCGAGCGGGTATATAAACTGCCGATCTGATCGAGCACTGCCGCTGCTCGTCACGGCAATATTCATCACAAAGTGATGGCTGAGGGCATCGTCCGGCGTCGTAAAATGCGGCGCCGGACGGTGCCCTTGCTTATTGGTCTTGCGCAAGGACAGACGCCCGGCGGTCATGTCCGCGAAGTCGGCAATAACGCCAATCTGAGCTGGTATCCCGCGCCAGAATGGGCAGGGGTTACCAGCTCTTCAGTTCGGGCAGGACGGTGTCGGCAAAGGCTTTGAGGCTCTCATAACCCTCGGTCCGGATCGGAATGCCAGCGGCCGGGCCGGAGTGGACAATGTCGGTCAGCGGCATTGGGGCAATGAGTTCGCGCATGGTCTCTATCACATGTTCAGCGGTGCCGATCAGTTCTGCGTCGCGGTACAGATCGTTGCCCTCAGCTTCGAGGCCATAGTTCAGCTCGTCATCGCCCATGCCAGAGCGCACATCGCTGTAGTACCTCCATCGACGCTGATAATGCTCGCGATTGCGCTGCCAGACCACTTCGGGATCCTCCTGCGTGACGGTAAACGACCAGGGATTGGAAATTCGCGCGGTTTCCCGCGACAGGCCAGCTTCCTCACGCCCGAGCAAATAGGCTTCGTGAAACTCAGGATCGATCGATGCTCCGTGGAGGAATGCCCCGTGCCGTCCTGCCCGCGCTGCCGCTGGTGGAGAGGTAGCTGCTACCCATAGCGGTGGATGCGGTTTCTGAAATGGTTCCGGATAGACCCCCACATTGTCGAGTGTGTAATAGCGCCCGTCGAAGTTGAAGGGCCGCTCGGTCCACGCGCCTTTCAGCACGCTGAGCCCTTCCTCCATGCGCGATGGCCGCGTCTTGGGCGAATAGCCCCAGGCCAGATATTCCGCCGGATTGTGCCCGGCGCCAACGCACACGTCGAGCCGGCCCTCGCTGAAATGATCCAGCACGGCGGTTTCCTGCGCGAGTTGGGCGGCATGGTGGATCGGCAGGATGTAAGTATAGGAGCCGATTCGGGCGCGGCTGGTCCTTTCGGCCAACGCGGTCAGGAACACAGGTACTGACGGCGAATACCCGTCTTCCGAGAAGAAATGTTCCTGAATCAGCAGAGCATCAAACCCCATGGCCTCGGCTTCTGTCATCAGCCACAGGCAATCTTCCCAGTGCTGCTTCCATGGTGTGCCCAGAGGATTGCGAAAATCCATTGTAAAGGGGACGTGCATGCCATTCTCTCCTTGCCGAAATTCCTGTCTGCGGTGCGTCAGCTATCCTCTTCGCCTGCCACATCACCGCGTGCGATTGCAAAGATCACGCCGGATAGCGCGGCCAGTGCAATCAGGTTGGGCAGCGCCATGGCTGCATTGGAAATATCTCCCAGTCGCCAGACGAAACCGAGCGGTGCGAAAGAGCCGATAAAGATCACCACGCACCACACGACGCGCCAAATGAAGTGCAGCACTTTTTCTCCGCGCGGGGTGGCTCCCGGCACCTGATCGTAAAGATATGTGATCGCGCGTTGGCCGTAATAACTCCAGGTCAGGAGCGTGGTGAACACGAACAACAGCAGTGCAACCGATGCGACCAGCGTGCCGAGCGGGATGCCGAAAATCGGGAAGGGGAACGCTGCGGCAAAGGCACCGGACGTCATCGCAAAGCCGGTCAGATCGGACTGCCAGGCGTGCTTCACCGCCACTGCCGCGCCGCCGTCCAGATGCGTAAAATTGCCTTCGACAGTCAGGATGACAAGCGCGGTCATGGTGCAGATCACGATCGTATCGATGAACGTGCCAAGCATTGCCATGCGGCCCTGTTTGGCGGGGTCATTGGTCTGGGCCACGGCATGGACAATCGGAGTCGATCCCTGGCCGGACTCGTTGGAGAAAAGCCCGCGGGCAACGCCGGCCCTGATGGCAATGATGATCATCGCACCTGTGAATCCGCCGCTGGCGGACTGAATGTTGAAAGCACCGTTGAAAATGCGCGAGAAGGTCTCGGGAATATCCGCGATATTGAGCAGAACCGCGAGCAGCGCCATCAATATGTAGGCGCCTGCCATGAAGGGGACGACCCGCTCCGCAACCGCGCCTATGGACTTGATGCCGCCGATGATGACGATGAAGACCGCAACGGCGGCGATTGCGCCTCCGATCCACTCATCCAGCCCGGTCAGTTCATGGACGGAATCGGCGAAGCTGTTGGCCTGAATCCCGTTGCCGGTCACAAGCGAGGAAAACAGTGTGCCGAGGCAGAACAGCACGGCCAGCCATTTCCATTTCGCGCCAAGGCCAATGGTAATATAAGTCATCGGGCCGCCGCGAACTTTTCCGTCTGGCGTTCGTTCGCGGAATTTGATGGCCAGCGCGCCTTCACCAAAGGCGAGCGCCATGCCGATCAGGGCAGTGATCCACATCCAGAATATGGCGCCCGGACCGCCCAGCGCGATGGCGGTTGCCACGCCGGCAAGGTTGCCGGTTCCCACTTGCCCTGAAAGCGCGGTCGAAAGAGCCGCAAATGGCGAGATTTCGCCTGCCGATTTGTCCTTGCTGCGCTGGAACAGGCCGCCAAAGGCAGAGTAAAGCTGACGAAGCGGATAGAAGCGCAGGCCCAGCATAATATAGATGCCGACGCCAAACAGCACGATCACCATAGGCGGGAAGGGCAGCAGTTCTTCGCCTTGCCAGGAGCCGCCCCAGATAAAGTCCGAGACATTGACGATCGGATCTGTCCAGCGTTCGAATGCTGCTTCGAATGCCCCCTTTTCCGGCCCGGTGCTCATGCGCTGTTTATCCCCCTCGTTTCCCGCCGGTTCCCCGGCCAGAGCGAAAGCCTACACCGCTTTTGCTGTCCGCGACAACGGGGGGCGACTAGATATTCAGGCGGGTTCGAACACCGGAAGCGCAAAGGCCCCGTGCTGGTCTTCGCAATCGAGGAAGGAGACTTTCAGCGCCATGCCCAATTTGGCTTCGGCATTGGTGAAGCCTTTCGGGTTACTGATGAACCACGGGCCTTCGTCCAGCTCGACGATGATCGTGTCCCATGGAACCGGCAGCAGGTCACCGTAATAGGACTGCTCGAACGTGCACCAGCTGACCAGCTTGCCCTTGCCCGACACGCGTTCAAATTTCAGCTTTTCGCTGCCGCATTGTTCGCAGCTGGTAACAACCGGCCAGGGGCGGTGGCCGCAGTCCGGGCAGTGCTGCATGCGAATCTCGCCTTTGCCGCAGCCTTCCCAGAATGTGTCGTGGCCGGGGCCTGTCATGCGTGGAGGACGTTGCTGTGCCATGATCAGTCTCCCCTCGTATAGACAACCGGGTGAACGATATCGGTTTGCGTAAGCGCCGACATTGAAGCCTGCAGTCCTTCGATCTGCCTCGGCCCAGCCTCGTGCCGCAATTGCCGAACGATTTCAGGTACCTGACCCCAGCCTTGCATATAGGAATAGGACATGTTGCCGCCGTTCATGTTTGTGGGGATCCGGCCGCCCAGCGTCATCTGTCCGTCGATGCAGAAGTCGAGCCCGGTGCCGGGCTCGGTAAAGCCAAAACCCTCTACCTGATTGACGAGGTGGATGGATGAGGCGTCATAGCCTTCGAAGTGCCCGATATCGTCGATGGAAAGTCCCGCCATGCGCAGGGCCTGACCACCGGCATCCTGCAATTGTGGACGCAGCCGGTCCTCGATCATGACTTTCATCTTGTCCTGCGTGATCAAGGAATGGCCCCAACCGGCGACATCAACGGGCACTTTGGCCATGTCACGCGCCCGGTCGGCTTCGCTGATGATTACGCAGACGGCCCCATCGGTAACAAGGCAGATGTCGAACAGGTGAAGCGGCCTGACGATATAGCGCGAGGCCATATACTCATCGATGGTGAACGGTTTTTGCATGACCGCATTGGGATCGGTTGCGGCATGTTTACGCACGGTCATCGGCACGTGGCCAAGGTCTTCCTCGCCCTTGCCGTATTTGGCGAAATAGCGCTGTGCCATCAGTGCCCAGTGCGCGGCCTGTGAGCTCCAGCCCCATGGGTGGTGGTAATAATAGGATGAAGGACCAGCCGCTCCGCTGGCGAATGTCATCCCGCCAAACTGCCGCCCGGCCGAGCGATTGGCGATGCCGAATACCAGCGCAATGACCTCTGCATCGCCCGCCATGATCCGCCCCGCCGCATTGGGCAGTGGTCCAGCGAAAATATGGCCGTTGATCCAGCCCAGCTTTGGCTGGATGCCAAAGTGCGTTGCCATTTCCGAAGGTTCCGGGCCGCCATAAGTATAGGACATGGCAAGGCCGTCGATGTCGGAACGTTTCAACCCGCTGTCGGCCAGAGCGCGCTCGAACGCCTTTTTGCACATGTCCTCAACGGTGCGCGGCTCCCACCCGTCTGCGCGCTCCCGCTCGGCCCGGTAATCGAGGTGAAAGTCCGATTCGCCGATTCCGACGATGGAAACCTTGCGGCTCGCCTCCTGAACGGAGGGGGGCATGTCGACAAATCCGGCTTGTGCCATTCCGGTAATAATCCCTTCCCAGATCGCCATTCCTTGTTGCGAACGATAAATCACAGGACCGGCCAAATTTCATCATTTCATACCCCAGGTTGAGGTCAGGTCAAACCGTGGTCTCGAACAGGCCCGCAGACCGTTGGTATATGGGTCGATTAACGGCTGGAACGTCATATGCACATGCCGTATCGCCGACCGACAAGAGCAGGAGGGATCATGACCAACAAGATTGTTGAAGACCCGCGCATTGACCCGCGTATCAAATCCGTGTTCGCAGATGTGAAGGCTTCCGGCGGGCGAAAGGTCGCGCGCCGCGAAGACCTGCTTGCCGCGATGGCCGCAGCGGCGGCAGCTCCTCAGGACAATACCTTCGGTGCGGTGCTCGAAAATCAGGATTTCGAGGCGATTGCGCCTTCGACCGGCCTTGAGATCAGTTCCCGGCAGATAACGTCATCGCCCGAGGGCAACGCGATCAGCCTGCAGGTGATCAGGCCGCAATCGGCAGAGCCCCTGCCTTGCGTCTATTACATCCACGGCGGCGGCATGATGATGATGAGTGCCTACGATCCGCACTTTACCGCGTGGGGGCGGATGATCGCTGCCAGGGGCGTTGCGGTTGTGCTGGTTGAGTTCAGAAACGCGGGGATCGCAAATACGCTTCCCGAAATCGCTCCTTATCCGGCGGGCCTCAATGATTGCGTATCCGGCCTGCGCTGGGTGCTCGACAATGCCGGGGAACTGGGCATCGATCCCGAACGAGTGGTGGTCGCGGGGGAGAGCGGCGGAGGCAACCTTACCATCGCGGCGGGACTGGCGATGAAGCGGGACGGGCAGGCCGATCGCATTAAGGGCCTTTATGCGCTCTGCCCTTATATCAGGGGGGACTGGAGCGAAGCGGATGGCGGCTCGGTGATGCAGAATTCAGGCATCCTCATTGACCTGCTCGTGGACAATGGCGCGGTGTGTTACGGGATCGACGCGTTCGAGGCGCGCGATCCACTGGCATGGCCGGGCTTTGCCTCAGAGGAAGATCTCAAAGGGCTGCCCAAGGTCAAGATTTCCGTCAACGAATGCGATCCGCTGATGGATGAGGGGATCACACTGTATCGCAAGCTTCTGCGCGCGGGCGTTGCAGCGCGGTGCCAGATCGCAGTGGGCACGATCCATGGGACGGAGTCATTTCTGTTCTGTTCCGATATCAGCGAAAGCATGGCCGTTGATATCGCGGCTTTTGCGCGGGACTGATCAAGCCTGACGCAGTGCCGGCGAAGCAGTGGATCAGCCCGCGACCCTGCCTTTGAAGCGATAGCAGGCCGCACGGCGTCAACCACCGCGCCGTGCAGGCATTGCCGCTGTATAGTCAGCCGCGCTCGACTGTAACTTTCGCACTGCTGAAGCCGTGGATGAAGTTCTGGCGCAGTCGCTCAACTTCTCCGGTGACGTGGACGCGCATGCGGCGCGCGACCATCTCTTCAATAAGGATGCGAAGCTGCATTTCGGCAAGGCGCGCGCCGATGCAGCGGTGAATGCCATAGCCGAAAGCGATGTGGCGGCGGGCATTGGGCCGGGTCACGATAAGCCGGTCGGCCTCATCGAACACCGTCTCGTCACGGTTGCCGGAGATATACCAGAGGATGACCTTGTCGCCCTTGCGGATCAATTGTCCATCAAGCTCGTAATCTTCCATGGCGGTGCGCCGCATGTGGGCGACGGGGGTGACATACCGGATGCATTCCTGAACCGCGTTGGGGATCAGGCCGGGGTCCTCCTCCAGCTTGGCGCGCTGTTCGGGGAAGCAGTCCAGCGCCTCGATTATGCCGGTCATGGTGTTGCGCGTGGTATCGTTGCCGCCGACGATAAGCAGGGCCATGTTGGACATGAATTCCATCGGGTCCATCTTGTTCATCGCGTCGGAGTGGATCATCCGCGAAAGCAGGTCCGGCGTTTCCTCTGCGCTAAGGCGCTGTTCCCACAATTTATGGAAGCAGCCGGCCATCTCCATGATTACTTCCATGCGCATCGCGCTCAGTTCCTGCGATTGGCCCAGTCCAATTTCGCTCAGCCAGTCAGACCAGAAGGACAGCGCCTTGCGATGGTGCCAGGGGAAATCGAAGATCGTCGCCAGCATTCCGGTCGTCAGCTCGATCGAAACGCGCTGAACCCAGTCGAACTCCTCACCAATGGGCAGGGAATCCAGGACCGCGCATGTTCGTTCGCGAACAAGGTCTGTCAGCCGGACCATCTCTGCCGGGGTGAAGGCAGGCGCCACCGTGCGCCTGCGGGGGGAATGCTCGGGCGGGTCCATCGAAAGGAAGTTCGCGGCCGCCCGCGCCTCGTCCTCTGCGATGTCCATGTCGAGAATGGTGATGCCGCCGTTCTGCCAGTCGGAGGAGAAGATTTTTGGTAGGGACTCAACATGCTGAATCGCCTTGATGGTCGTCACATTCCAGTAATCGCCGAATGGAGTGCCAGTAACTTTGTTGACGGGCCCCTCAGCGCGCATTTCCTTGAAGATCGGCTGCCAATTATCATCATGGTAGATGTCCGGGTTTCCGACGTCCCAGCGTTGATCATGGACAGGAAGGCGGTCCGCATTCTGTGATTTCCAGTTCTCAAACACATCCCGCGCAGTCGGCGATGTGCGGTAATCAGCGCTATCAAGGACGGCGGCTTGGTCAGACATGGCAATCTTCTCCCGGAATGGATCTTGCCCCGCCCGGTTAAGTTATAGGGCGAATTGCAGCTGAGCGATTTTACCAATCATCCCGCTATATGAAAAGGTGTTTGGCATGAAAATTAGCTTGCTCTGCCCGGCCCGAATCCGCAAGGATTACGGCAATACAATTAAAAGGATATGCCGGGGATGAAACCAGATACGAACAAGGTGCTGATCGATACAGACGGCCCTGTAGCCGTCATAACGCTAAATGAGCCGGACGCGCTCAACGCGATGGGCGTAGCGCTTGTCGCGGAACTTGTCGCCGCTGTGAAGTTTGTCAGTGATCCCAGTAACGGCTTTCGCTGTCTGATGATTACGGGCGCAGGTAGAGGCTTCTGTTCAGGCGCCAGCGTCGCCATGATCGGCAATGAAGACGGTAGTGAGTCGGCTGCCGACATTGATATGCTCGGGCCACATCTTCTGCATGTCATGAAACAGATCAAGGATTTGCCCTTTCCGGTGGTTACTGCCGTGAACGGGCCCGCAGCGGGTTTTGGTTTCGCTTTCGCTCTTGCCGGGGACATGGTGGTGGCGGCCAGATCGGCATTTTTTCTGTCAGCTTATCGCCGCATCGGTATTTCCCCGGACGGCGGGCTTAGCTGGATGCTGCCTCGGATCGTCGGCTTGGCGCGGGCCAAGGAACTCATGATCATGGGCACTCGCCTGCCAGCGGAAACCGCTCTGGATTGGGGGCTGGCCAACCGCGTGTTCGATGACGAGACCTTCAGGCAGGATGCAATGGCTCTGGCGCAAGAGCTGGCGAATGGGCCAACCGTTGCGCTTGGTGTAACGCGCCAGCTTTTCTGGGAGAGCTTGTCGCGCTCGTACGAAGAACAAGTTGATCAGGAAATGAAGCTGCAGCCCATTACCCTCGTGACAGACGACGCGACTGAAGGTGGGCGGGCCATGTTGGAGAAGCGCTCGGCGCAGTTCAAAGGGCGCTAGGGGCCGCAGCGCGCTCGCTCGATACCTTGTGCAGCGCAGCGCAAGGTCAGTCAGAGAATCCAGTTGCCCCTGTTCCTGCGTTGTCGGGGGGGCTAGCGCTTCCCATCGGGCAAGGCATAGGCAATCACATAATCGCCAAGGGCAGTGTCCATCATCTGGTGGCCGCCCGCGGCGATGAGGACATACTGCTTGCCGGTCTTTTCCGAGACATAGCTGATCGGGGATGCCTGCCCCCCTGCGGGCAGGCGTGTGCGCCAAAGCTCCGCGCCGGTCTTTGTGTCGTAAGCGCGCAAGTAGTTGTCGATCGAAGCGCCAATGAAAAGCACGCCGCCCGCCGTTGCCACCGATCCCGCCATGTTGGGCGCGCCGGGCACGGCGATGCCCAGCGGCGCATGGTCGCGCGTGGTGCCAAAGGGGCGCTGCCATGCGATCTTTCGCGAGGTGAGATCGATTGCGGTAAGCTTGCCCCACGGCGGCGCGTTGCACGGAATGCCGAGCGGCGAGAGCAGCACTTTTGTAATTGCCGCATAAGCCGTTCCCCGCTGCGGTGCGAATTCGGCATGTCCGGGCGGGCCTTTTTCGGGGCCGGCATAAGGAGTGAGCTGGTTGGTCATTGCCAGGTGGGATGAATTGACGAGCATCGTCTTGCCGCCATTGCCAATCGTCACGCTGCCCCAGTTCATGATGCCGTAGTTACCCGGATGCTGAAGTGTCAGGTCGGTCGAGGGCGGCGTAAAACGCCCATCGTAACGGGCCGAGCGAAAGCGGATGCGGCAATAGAGCTGATCGAGCGGCGTCGCCCCCCACATGTCCTTTTCCGTCAGCGGTTCTGGCGAAAAGGGCGAAGCAAAGCCGGTTGAAACCGGCTGCGTCGGTGAATAGCGTTCTAACGGAACGTCTCCTTGCGGAACTGGCTGTTCTTCCACTTCTGTCAGCGGTTTGCCGGTCCTGCGATCCAGGATGAATATCTCGCCCTGCTTTGTCGGTTGTGCCAGCGCGGGCCGAGTGCCGCCACCGGGAACCGGCATGTCGAAGAGGACCGGCTGTGCGGGGACATCGTAATCCCACAGATCATGGTGGACCGTCTGAAAATGCCAGCGGCGCTTGCCGGTCCGGGTATCGAGAGCGACGACCGAGCTTGTATAGCGTTCCTCCTCGGCTGTGCGGTTCCATCCAGCGAAGTCAGGGCTGACATTGCCGAGGGGCAGATAAACCAGCCCAAGCTCCGGGTCGGCGCTGCTGACGGTCCAGCTATTGACTGCGCCGCGCGTATATTGCTCTCCCGGGCCGGGCACCCGGTTCTCGTCCCTGCTGCTAGCGTCCCATGCCCAGAGCCGTTCGCCCGTGACCACGTCATAGCCGCGGATCACGCCGGAGGGGTTTGGGCTGAACTTGCCATCGATCACGAAGCTGCCGACGATTGCCACGCCATTGGCGATCGCGGGCGGGGAGGTGACAACGTAGGACCCAGCCGGCACTTCGCCCAAATTCTCGGTCATATCGACCATGCCTTGCGACCCGAAGGAACTGCATGGTTCGCCTGTCAGGGCATCAAGCGCGATCAGCCGGGCATCGAGTGTGGGGTAGATGATACGGCTGGCACACTGCGCGCCTTCATCGCCGGTTTGGGCATAGGAGACGCCCCGGCAGGCAAAGAGCATGGGCTGCTTTAGCTGAAGCTTCGGATCGAATCGCCATCGCTCCTTTCCCGTGTCCGCATCGGCGGCAATGACAAGGTTGTGCGGTGTGCACAGGTAAATGAGCTCGCCCACCTTGAGCGGCGTCGCCTCAAACGTAAGGGCGCCGGGCATATCGGGAAAGGCTGACGGAAGGTCACCCGTGCGCAGCGTCCAGGCAACTTCCAGCGATCCGATGTTCTCCGGTGTGATCTGGTCAGCCCGGGAATAGCGTGTGCCGGCCTGCGATTTGCCGAATGCGGCCCAGTCATCGGCCATGGTGGCTGGAAGCGGCCCGGTGAGCATCGCCCCGCTGGCACTCGGCAAGCCCGTGATCGAGCCGAGCAGCACTGCGAAGGCGATAGCGGCCAGTGCGCTCATGCTCCAGGCGATCCTGCGGCTCTTGCCGTGTGAGAATTGCCAGTGGATGATAACGATTGCTGCCATGACCGCCGGGCCTCCCACGCGCGGCACAAGCTGCCAGAAGTCCGTCCCGATCTCGGCCAGCGCCCAGATGCACGTCCCGGCAAAAACGGCAAGGTAGGCCGCCATTGCGGCTCTCTCGCGGCGGCTGAAATAGAATGCGGCGGCAAGGCCACAGCCGGCTCCGGCGAGGAGGTAGTAAGCCGAACCACCCAGCGAAAGCAGCCACGCGCCGCCGCCCGCCAGCCACAGCCCAATCGCTCCAAGCAGCGTTCCAAGCAGTCCTGCGCCCCAACGGCGATCAGTTTGCCCTGCTGCCACGGCGGCAACGCCATTCATTGGCCTCTCCCCCTGCAGCACGCCCAAAAAGTGCCACTCCGGCGTATATCGATAGGTTCGTTCTGTGCGAGATTGCCCGCCGGTGCAATTCGAAATAGCCGGTATCGCTGCCATTGAGCGACGGACTGTGCGCCTCAGGGCGCTCTTCCATGATTATGGAATTGTCGTTCGGATTGGGTTTGGCTTGCGATTCGCCCGGTCCAACTAGTAAACTGGGTGCAACTAGAGTAAGAAGCCCGAACAACGGGATGCAATCTAATACACCGCGCGGCTGCTCGGTGTATTGGTCAACTTTCCTACAGGAGTGAGGTTTATGCCAGTTCAAACGGTTATGGAGCGCCCGATAGAAGATCGGGATTTAGGTTATCCGGTTTACGACGCCGATGGCCATCTTTATGAAACCATGGACACGTTCCGGCGACACCTGCCGAAGAAATTCCATAAAGATTTCCAGTATGTGACTGTCAACGGCAGGACCAAGCTGGCAATCAAAGGCCATATCAGTGAGTGGATTCCCAATCCCACTTTCGAAGTGGTGGCTGCTCCGGGTTCGCACGAAAAATGGTTCCGCGCGGACAATCCGGATGGCTTGTCTATCCGCGAAATGACCGGCGATCCTCTCAGATTCCAGCCAGAATTCGCAGAGCCGGTATCGCGCCTCAAACTGCTTGATGAGCAGAATGTCCACGGACAGCTGATCTTCCCGACGCTCGCTTCGGTCATCGAAGGCCACATGGGCAAAGATGTCGAACTGATGGCCGCCTGCGTGCACTCGCTCAACGCATGGGTCGCAGATGAATGGACGTTCAATTACAAGGACCGCATCTTCCCGTGCGGATACATTTCGCTGGCCGATGCCGACGCAGCTGAGAAGGAACTCGATTTCTGCCTCAAAAATGGTGCGCGGCACATCCTCGTTCGCCCCGCCCCGGTGCCGGGCGCGCTCCACACGCGTTCGCCGGGTCTTCCAGAGTTTGATCGCTTCTGGGCCAAAGTTGCCGAGTCCGGCATCTTCGTCGTGCTGCACTGCTCGGATTCTGGCTATGACGAGATCTACCAATGGTGGAATGGCGGTGGCGGCCAGGTCGCGTTCGATCGGGCTGATCCCCTCAAGGCCTGCATGGATGGCCTAACCCGCGCGATCCAGGATATGCTCATGGCGCTGATCTGCCACGGCGTCATGGATCGCCATCCCAATATCCGCTGGGTTTCGGCGGAAAATGGTTCGACCTTTGTCCGGTCACTGACGCACATCCTGAAGCGGGCCTATGGGCAGATGCCGCAGGCGTTTGCGCGCGACCCGCTCGAGCACTTCCACGAGAAGGTCTATGTTGCACCGTTCTACGAAGAGAATGTGAATGAGCTGGCCAAGCTTATGTCGCCAGACAGGCTGCTGTTCGGCAGCGATTGGCCACATGCCGAAGGCGTGGCAAAGCCGCTGGACTACATTGGCGATGTCCAGGACTTCTCGCCGGCAGACCAGCAGAAGTTCATGAGTTCCAACCTCAAGGGCCTGCTCGAAGGCAAGAGGTGAGGCAGTAAGACGGGAATGGCCGGGCTGATCCGCCCGGCCATCCTCTTAAACTCGTATCGCTCCGACTATAGCCTGCCCATTCGAACCAGTTCGGTGTCCAGAATCTGCAGGAATTTCGATCGGTCGGCTTTGGTGAATGGCGCCGGCCCGCCGATCTGATCGCCTCCAGCACGCAAATCGGCCATAATCGCACGAACCGCAACCGCACTGCCTATCGAGGCTGCTGTGAAGGGCTTTCCCGTTGGGGAGATGACCGCTGCGTTCGCTTTCAGGCAACGCTCCGCAAGTAAAATATCCGAAGTGATGACGATGCAGCGATGATCTGCGGCTTCGGCGATCCAGTCGTCGGCGGCATCGAAACCGTCATCGACGACAATACGGTCGATCAGCGGGCTTTGCGGCACGCGAAACCAACTGTTGCTGACGATCGTGACCGGAACCTTGTGGCGCTGTGCCACTTTATAGATTTCTTCCTTCACCGGACAGGCATCCGCATCCACCAGGATACGAATGCCTTGATCCGGTTCGCTCACTTATTTTTCTCGTGAGCCCTGGTCGGCTTTTTCCGGTCTTTGCGCTTATGGGCAGGTTTACCATCGCCGCCGGGGCCGAACTTCTTCCCGGGTCCTTTGCGGTGGGGCTTTGGCCGATGCGGCGGCGGCCCATCGTTGGGGCGGCGGTGCTTGCCGCCCTTGCGGTTCTCCCGTGCCGCCTCGCGCGGTGGGTTTTTCGACTCCTCGATAACGACGGCTTCCTCATCATCATCTGACCCGGCTGTTCGCTCAAGCGCGGCGCCGAATTTGGCGGCTATGGCGCGGGGCACCTGGAAATGCGTTTCATCGGGGCCAATACGGATCGCGCCAATTTCATTGCGGGTGATGTGGCCGCGGCGGCATAACAGTGGCAGCAACCAACGCGGATCGGCATTCTGGCGCCGACCGATACTCATGCGGTACCAGACGATGTCTTCAAAGCCCGGACGATGCCGCTCCTTCTGTGCGGCGCGCCGTGCTTCCGGGGTGTTCTCAATCAACTCTTCAGGTTCGGGCATTGTGGCCCGGTGGGCGCGGACCAGAGCGGCGGCGATGTCTTGCGGCGTGCGCTCGGCAAGCAGGCGTTCGGCAAGTTCGCGGTCGTCCTCTTCGTACTCGACCGGTTCAAGCAGGGCGGCCAGCAGACGCTCACGGTCCTGTGCGCGGATGGCTTCCCGGCTTGGCGCGTCGATCCAGTCCGCCTTGATCCGGGCGCGGCTCAGCATCGCTTCTACCCGTTTGCGCCGTGGGTAGGGCACGATAATCACAGCAGTGCCCTTTTTTCCTGCGCGGCCCGTGCGGCCGGAACGGTGCTGAAGCGTCTCTGCATCGCGCGGTATCTCGACATGAACAACGAGGCTTAGCGTTGGTAAATCGATGCCGCGCGCCGCGACATCGGTTGCAACGCACACACGCACCCGGCGGTCGCGCAATGCCTGCAATGCCTGGTTGCGCTCGCTCTGCGAATGTTCGCCTGACAGGGCGACAACTGCAAACCCGCGCTCTTGCAATGTCGCGTGCAAGTGGCGGACATTATCGCGTGTGGCGCAAAACAACATCGCCGTTTCCGCTTCGTGAAAGCGCAGCAGGTTGACCACCGCGTTTTCAATCTCGGAAGGGGACACGGTAACGGCCTGGTAGGTGATGTCGCCATGGCCGCGATCGTCACCGACCGTGGAAATGCGAAGGGCATCACGCTGATAGCGCCTGGCAAGAGCCTCGATCGGGCGCGGCATGGTTGCTGAAAAGAGAAGCGTGCGGCGGGTTTCAGGCGTCGCGTCAAGGATCTCCTCAAGGTCCTCGCGAAAGCCCATGTCCAGCATTTCGTCGGCTTCATCGAGGACGATGGCGAGCAGTTCAGACAAGTCCAGCACGCCGCGTTCAAGATGATCGCGAAGCCGGCCCGGTGTGCCGACGACGATCGATGCGCCGGATTGCAGTGCGCGGCGTTCCTGAGAGGGGTTCATCCCGCCGACACAAGTCGTGATGCGCGCACCGGCCTTGCTATAGAGCCATGTCAGCTCACGGCTGACCTGTAGTGCAAGCTCACGCGTGGGGGCAATCACCAGCGCCAGAGGCTTTCCGGGGCGAGGCATGGAGCCATCATCACCGAGCAGCTCGTTTGCCATGGAGAGGCCGAAGGCGACCGTTTTGCCCGAGCCGGTTTGTGCCGAAACGACAAGATCGCGGCCTATGGCCTCAGGTTCCAGCACGGCGGCCTGGACGGGAGTGGGCTCGGCATAGCCGCGTTCGGCAAGTGCTTCGCTCAGAAACGGCGGAAGTTTGGAAAAGGTCATGGAACTCACAAATAGGACGTTCGCGCGCAAATGCACGTCGCCAGGGTAAATCAGATGGATTGGGCTGCAGCCCAGCCGCTGGCCCAGGCCCACTGGAAGTTATATCCACCCAGCCAGCCCGTTACATCAACGGCTTCGCCGACCACATAGAGACCTG
>JAHRVR010000059.1 GCA_019090585.1 Sphingomonadaceae bacterium | reverse complement strand
GTCCTTGTCCAATGGGATCTGCGCCACTTGTATGCCAAGCTGATCGATGATGTGCAGGAGCTGGACTGGTTTCTGGCGAATGTCGTTACAGAAGCATGGCATTTCGAACACGATGCCGGGCGCGATCTTGCCGAGATGGTGGCGCAGCGCCAACAGCAATTTCCCGGCCATGCCCATCTGATTGATGCCTATGCGGCGCGATTTGGCGAGACAATACCGGGGCCGGTCCCCGGCACGCATGAACTCGTGCGCAAACTGGCAGAGCGCGGCACGCCGCTGTTTGCCATCACCAACTTCGCGGCACCTTTTTGGGCTGAGTTCCGGCCGACCGACCCGGTGTTCGAGCTGTTCGGCGATATTGTCGTCTCCGGCATCGAGAAGATGGCAAAGCCGAACCCGCAGATTTTCGAACTGGCAGCGCAACGCTTTGGCATTGGGCCAGCCGAGATGTTGTTCATTGATGATAATGCGGTGAACATCGAAGCGGCAGGTGCGTTGGGCTGGCACGTTCACTTGTTTACCGATGCTGCAACTCTCAGCCGCGATCCGCGCGTTGCAAGGTTGCTGGCCTGATCGACTAGCGCAAAGGGTTGCGGCGGACTGCGGTACTATTGCGATACAGTTGCACACAAATATTGCCGTTGCACAGGGATAGTGCCATTTGGCGCTTTATGACGGGTCATGCGGAAAATTCGGCGCTTGGCGACGAAATACCCGAAGCGGGGCGCGCGCAGAACTGCCGGGCGGGTGCCAGCGGTGTGGAATCTTTGTTCCCGGCTGGCCAAAGCTGCTTGCGGATTGCGCTGCTTTCCTATCGGTCCGACCCGGCGGTTGGCGGGCAAGGCGTGTTCGCCTCCAACATAGCCCGCGCGCTGATTGCCAGAGGCCATGGCGTCACGATCATTTCCGGACCGCCTTATCCCGATGTGCCCGCAGGCGCGCGCCTGCAACAGATACCATCGCTCGACTTGTTCTCGCAGCCCAGTCTTGGCCACTATGCCCTTCGGCCCCGGCATCTGAAATCCTGGGCCGATACGGCTGAATATTTCGGTCATCTCAGCGGCAAGTTCATGGAGCCGTGGAGCTTTGGCCGCCGCGCTGCTGCCTGGCTGGCTAAGCATCGCGCCGATTTTGACGTTGTTCTCGACAATCAGTGCCTTGCCGACGGGTTGCTCAAAATCCAGAAGCATTTGCCGGTCGTGGCAGTGATCCATCACCCGATCCGCCGCGATCTTGAAATGATGCTGGCCAGCGAATCCAGTATCTCCAGGAGGCTGCTGGCTCGCCGCTGGTATGGTTTTCTGCCGATGCAGGAAAAGGTCGCGCGCGGCTTGCAACACATCGTTAGCGTGTCGAGCGCGAGCGCGCAGGATGTATCCAGCTATATGGGTGTTGATCCAGCGCGAATCCGCGTCGTTCCGCTCGGCGTTGATCAGGCCATGTTCCAGCCGCGTGCCGACGAAGGGCATACGAACCGCCTGCGCATCGTCACCACGTCCAGTTCCGATGTTCCGCTGAAAGGTTTGCGGCACTTGCTCGAAGCTTTCAGGGAATTGTCAAAGGACTGGCAGGAGCTGGAACTGGTGGTGGTGGGCAAGCCGCGCGAAGGGCCGACACGCGACCTGGCGCGCGAGCTTGAAGAGGAAGGACGATTGCGGTTCGTCAGCGGTCTTTCCACGAACGCGCTTGCGGATCTCTATGCCAGCGCAACGATTTGCGTCACGCCATCGCTTTACGAGGGGTTCGGCTTGCCAGCGATCGAAGCAATGGCTTGCGGCACGCCGGTAATCGTTACCGATGGTGGCGCGCTGCCGGAAGTCGTCGGCGATGCCGGAGTGATCGTGTCGGCGGGATGCGGCGCTGCTTTGCACAGCGCGATGCACGATTTGTTGCATGATAGCGAACAGCGCGCGGCAATGGCGGCGGCAGGTCTGGCCCGTGTGCGGGAGCGGTATGGCTGGGAACGCGTCGGCGAATCCTATGAAAATTTGCTGATAGAGGCAATCCGCGCAAGATGCTGACCGTGCGGATCGAGGCTCTCAACCTTGCCAGTGGCGACCAGTTTCTTGATATTGGTTGCGGTGAGGGGCGGCACTGTCACGCGGTGCAGATGCTAACCCAAGCGCAGGCCATTGGCGTCGATCTGGACGAGCCTTCGCTGGAACTTGCAAGGCAGCGTGCACAAGAGGTGGACAGCAACGGCCCGCTCGCGCAGTTCCAGAGCGCGGATGCCAGCGCCCTGCCTTTTGCCGATGGCTCGTTCGATGCCGCGATCTGTTCCGAAGTGCTGGAACATGTCCCGGATACAGCATCGCTGATTGCCGAAGCGGCAAGAGTGCTGAGGCCCGGAGCTATCTTTGCCGTAACGGTGCCGCGCGTCTGGCCGGAGCGGATATGCTGGAAGCTGGCCTCCGGGCCGGGTGGCTATTCCGATCAGCCGGGCGGGCATATCCGGATTGTCGATCCCAAGACCCTTTGCAAAGAGATCGAGGGGCAGGGTTTCCGCTTTATGAGTTCTCATCACGCTCATGCGCTGCACACGCCCTACTGGTGGTTAAAGACAGCGTTCTGGTCGCGCCGGGACGACCATCCACTTGTCCGGGCATGGCACCGCCTCTTGGTGTGGGACATGATGGAAAAGCCAGCGCTTACACGGGTGCTGGAACGGCTTCTCAACCCGCTCATGGGCAAGAGCGTGGCCATGTATTTTGAGCGCTTGTGATGTTGCAGGAAACCTCAGCAAGCCATCAGGGCAAGCTTGCCGGCCCCGTCGCAAGGATACTGCAGGTCCAACGCGCGGACGGAACGATCCCGTGGTATGAGGACGGTCCCTGGGACAGCTGGAATCATGCCGAATGCGTCATGGCTCTGGCGGTTGCGGGGGAATATTCCGCAGCGCGCGCTGGCCTTGATGCGCTTGCCAATGCACAGCGCGGCGACGGCGCCTTCCTCAGCGAATATGGCAATGCCTTGCCAATGGCCGATCACGTTTCGATCGCGCGGGTGGAAGGTGACAAGGTTCTGGACACCAATTTTACTGCCTATGTCGCTACAGCGGTTGAGCATTATCGCATGTTGAAGGGCACGCCAGCGGCCCGCGAATACTGGCCCATGGTGCGTTCTGCCATCTGTCATGTGTTGGACCACCAGCATGACCAGGGCGATGTGTCGTGGTCGGCCGAGGTGCATGGCGGCGACTTGGACGATGCGCTCGTGGCCGCGAACGCCAGTATTTTTGCCAGCCTTGGCCATGCGATTTGTTTGGCAGGGGCGATAGGCGATCCGCAGGGCGCCTGGATCGAGGCGCATGCCCAGCTTGGCCATGCGCTTCGTGAAAGGCCAGAGCGGTTTGGCCGTTCAGGCCACGAGCGCGGACGCCATGCAATGGATTGGTATTATCCGGTATTGGCCGGCGTTCACGACAGGCAGGTCTCCGCCGCGCTCTTGCAGCGAGAGTGGCCGCGTTTCGTCGACGACGGGCTGGGCTGCCGCTGCGTGCTCGACGAGCCATGGGTTACCGTGGCTGAAACCTGCGAACTGGTCATCGCGGCGCTTCGCTGCGGTATGGACAAGGAGGCGGCCACGCTGCTCGGCTGGATCGAAGATCGGCGCGACGGCGAGGGCGTCTTCTGGATGGGCTGGCAATTCGTTGAACAGATAGACTGGCCGGCGGAGCGCCCGTCATGGACGCAGGCTGCCTATGTCCTTGCGCTTGATGCCGCCGAAGGAATTTCCTCCGCCAGTGCCATTTTCTCTGGCTGAGAGAACGTGCCGTCAGAGCCGCTTGAGCAGCCGCAGGCTTTTCACCGAACCCACTTCTTCAAACAGGTTTGAAGCGAGCGCCATCCGGTAGATTTCGAAGGGTGCTCGTCCGCCATCGGCAGGGTCTGGGAAGACATCGTGGATGGCAAGCGTTCCTGCGCGCGCGATTTTGCCAGCCCATCCGTGCAAGTCTTCGAGCGCGGCATCCATTGAATGGCCGCCATCGATAAAGACCATACCGCAAGGACGGTCCCAAAATTCGGATATTTGCCCTGAGCGGCCCACCATCGGCACGACTGTTTCGTCCAGACCGGCAAGCCGCAGTGTCCGGCGGAACTGGGGCAGCGTGTCGAGCCGGCCAGCCTCTTCATCCCACAATTCGGCGTCGTGCCATTCCCAGCCGGGCTGGTTTTCCTCGGACCCGCAGTGATGATCGATCGAGAACATGGTATTCCCTGCCGCTTTGCAGGCTGAGCCGATATAGATCGCAGACTTTCCGCAATAGGCGCCGATCTCGATCACCGGGCCGAGCGAACATGCGGCGAGCGCCGCATCGTGCAGCGCCCAGCCTTCTTCGGGATCGAGAAATCCTTTGACGCTATCCGGATCGAGCGGAAGCGTGCGCACTTTCGTCAAGCCTTCATCACCTTGGTGGCATCCCATTCGATGTGCAGATTGCGAATACCCAGCAGAGTTGGGTAGAGCGTGGAATCGGTACCCGGCGCGATGTGGAATTCAGGAATCCGTTTGAACCATTCTTGCAGCAGCACGCGCAGTTCGCGGCGGGCAAGATGCGCGCCGAGGCAGATGTGCACGCCGCTGACGAAAGTGTGATGGCGATTGCCTTTGCGGTTTGGGTTGAATGTGCGTGGGTCGGGGAATTGTGCCGCATCGAAATTGCCGGAAGGATTGAAGCAGGTGAAGCTGTCGCCCTTCCTGACCTGAATACCATGCCATTCGAAGTCTTTTTTCGCACGGCGTCCTGAACTCAGTATCGGCTGGGTGCGGAGGAATTCCTCGACCGCGCCATTGATGCATTCCGGGTTGTCCCGGATCGTTTTCTGGATGTCCGGCTGCATGGCCATGCGGCGAAACATCTGGGCAATCGTGGCCGCGACTGTGTCCAGCCCTCCAAGCCACAGGAACCAGGTCATGCCGATAATTTCATCTTCGGTAAGCTTGCGGCCCTTGATGTCGCCATGGACGATCGCTGAAGTCAGGAACTCGTCAGGATTATCGCGCTTTTCCTCGATGAAGCTACGCAGGAATCCCAGAACATTACGCAGCGCGTCCTGAATCTTGTCGAAGTCGTTGGAATGAAGGATGTCCCATTCCCAACTCAGGAAATCGTCGAATTTTTCGTCCGGGAAGCCCATCAGCCCCATGAAGATGCGCACCGGGAACACGCGGGCGAAATCCCAGGCCATGTCCGCTTCGCCCTTGTTGGCAACGGCATCGATCATCTCGTTGACGACTTCGCGGATGCGCGGCTCTATGTTGTGGGTGATGTTCGCCGGAGTGAAATGGGGCCACAGGAACATGCGATATTGCGAATGTTCTGGGGGATCGATCGCAAGTGGAATGGAACGGAAGGTTTCACCAATTAGGCGCTGGAATTCCGCTGTTCCCGCATTCGAGTAACATTCGTTGTCCGAATAGACCCGCCCGATATCCTCATAATGCGTGACGACCCAGTTGCCGGCGCTTGACCCGCCTCCTGTGGCCGCGGCCAGCTCCATGCCCGAGGCCGGGTTATAGAGCATCCGGGGCACATCGTCGCCAGCAAGCCAGCCGAACGGCTCATAGGGATCGACAAGATCGTTGGCGTATGCGTTCATTCCGGTTGAAATGTCGACGACGCGGTCCTGCGGAACATTGTCCGGCCGGTTTTCCATCGCCGTGCGGATTCTATCGAGCGACTGGGGAAAGATTTTTTCCAACGTGGCCTGATCGGTCATGACTATCTCCCTCTATGGTTTCTTCATGCCGAGGACCAGAGGGCAGGGCAAGTTGCGCTTGCGATTATTGGCACAGCCGGCAGCAGGGTCATCTGCAAAGACAATCACAAGCTGCCGGGGCGGCCCCGCGTTCCCGAATCCCGATGATGCGCGCCCGGCCATGTCCATGAAGCGCAGAACAAGGTTCTGCCGGACCACGCAGCCAAGTGTTGCAACGTGGGGTTCTGACTTTTCTTCGTTCGCGCAAACGCGCTAGCAATAGACGCGGGCAGCCATGTCGCCGCCGGGTTTTGCTGCTTGTGCTGTCTGGCGATGTATGACAGCCACGCTGTCATATAAGACAAAAAAAGGCGATGAATATGGACAAGCTTGCGCTGCTTTCTGCGGATAGTCACGTCGAGGAGCCTCCGGGGCTATGGGTTGATGAGATTCCGGAAAAGATGCTCGGCGATTTGCCGCCGGAGATGCGGGCGACGGATTCAGAGATGCAATTTGCCTTGCGGGTTGGTGCCAAAAAAGAGGGCGAACTGACTGCGGCGGAAATCGAAGGTGAGCGGCACCGTCAGGCGGTCGCTTCTCTTGGCACGACGGACGTTGATGCGCGTTTCAAGATCATGCGCGAAGAGAATGTCCTTGCAGAATGTATATACCCAACCAAGGGCCTCTATCTCTGGAACATGGACAACCCTGAGACGGGAGCGCTCTGCGCGCGAGTATACAATGACTGGATTTACGACCTTCTTGAGTCTCGGTCCGAGCGGTTTTGTTGCGCCGCAATGATCCCGACCTGGAATGTCGAGGATGCGATTGCCGAAGTGCAGCGTAGCGCTGCGATGGGCATGGGCGCGCTTCTTCTGCCGATTGTCGGAACACCGCCGTTTAACCACAAGCAGTGGGAGCCGCTTTGGTCGGCAATCGAGGAGACCGGGCTGCCCATCGTCATGCACCAGGGCACTGGTCACGACATGCTGTTTTATCGCGGCCCCGGTGCGGCTGTTTCAAACCTGCTGGCTACGCAATCCATGGCTCCGCGAACAGCATCGCTGCTTGCAACGTCCGGTGTTCTTGAGAACCACCCCAATCTGCATTTCGTGTTTGTGGAAACCAATGCGGCGTGGATTTCCTGGGCAATGACTACGCTTGACCACTACGACAGATCCTTTCGCCAATATGTCGGCTGGGTACGGCCCGAGCTCAAGGAGCCGCCAAGCTACTACCTCAAGCGGCAAATTCACGGGACGTTCCAGATAGACGATGTCGCCATTGGCATGGTGCCGTTTACCGGCACTTCGGTAGCTCTTTGGGGCTCAGATTATCCCCATGCAGAGGGAACGTACCCCAACTCGCAGCAGATTGTTTCGGGAATGATGAAGGGCCTGTCTTCGAAAGACAGAAATGCGCTCGTGTTTGATAACACGGCTGATCTTTTCAAGTTTGATCGCGAACGGATACTGCAGCCGTTCTGATCGAACCGTTCGGTTCCAGCCCGCTCGAAACCTGTCTGCTGGCGGTACGGACAACAAACAATCGCGCGGCGGCCAGCGGCCAACGATTTCCCCGCTGCACGAGTATTATTCTGTTGGCTGGGGCTTGACGCAATTCACAAAGCGCTGTCCGAATGGACGGATTGCGCAGGAGGCTGTCGGTTATGAAGGCAAGCGTCAACATACTGGGTCTGGAATCTACGGTTGGCCGCGATGTTCAGGGCGTGATCGACGTTGCGGTTGCTGCTGATCGCAAGGGCATCGATTTCGTAAGCCTGGGTGATCACCTCGGTTTCAATCGCGAGACCCATGAAGAGCGCCGCCAATCCTATGGGTTTCCCTTCGTGCTGGAAGAACCCTGGCCCGAACCGATCACTTTTCTGACGGCGGTTGCTGCATGCACCACGCAGATTCGCCTGTCGGCTTTCGTCCTGATCGCGCCGCTTCGCCCGGCCTTGTTGCTTGCCAAGCAACTTGCCACTCTTGACCGGATTTCGAATGGCCGTGTCATGATGGGGCTTGGCGTTGGCTGGCAGGAAAAGGAATTTCGCGCCGCAGGGATGCCGTTTGACGGACGATTTGGCGATCTTGAGGATTATGTTGGGGCGATGCGCTCTCTTTGGGGGCCGCCTCCTGCTTCATACAAGGGTCGCAATTTCGAGTTCGATGATTTCTACTCCTTTCCTCTTCCGGTCCAGGGGGCGGAGCTTCCCATCTTGTTTGGTCTGAAGCCCACCGACAGAAACCTTGATCGCATGGCGCGCCTTTCACAAGGGTGGGCGCTTAATCCCGCAGACAGGGCGGACTTCGTGGAAAAGTCGCGCGAGCTGAAACGCCGTTGCGCCGAATATGGGCGTGATCCCGAACAGTTGGAATTCGAGGTTGGCCAAGGCGCAAAGTGGACGTCGGACGGAAAGCTGGACCGCGATGCCATTCGCGCCGGCGTGCAAGGTGCTGAGGAGGACGGGGCGACGATCGTCTCTTTCCTTGTCCGGGATTATTGCCGCACAGAGGACGAGATTGAGCCTTTTCTGGATTTTGTGGCATCGCTCAAGGGCTAGGCGGCGGCGCGCCGCCGGACTGGCGGATCCATACCCAGTGGGGCAGATCGCGTCTCAGGATGCCGGTTGACTGCCAGATTTCTCCCGGCCACGTGTATTGTGTCAGCTGAATGTGATCGGCCGCGGCGATTCGGGGTCTGTACGCATCTGTATTCGGGAGTGAACCAGTGTCCGACGATCCCTATATTCTTATTACCGCCGATACCCATGCCGGTGGTGGCCATGACGCATACCGCGAGTATCTTGACCCAGAATACCGTGATCAGTTTGACGAGTGGCGCGGCCAATATCGCAACCCGGAGCGTAAGCACTATCACAATGTGAAGAAGCTGCGGAACTGGGACTATGACTTGCGAACAGAAGAGCAGGACGGGCAGGGCGTTGTCGGTGAAGTGATCTATCCCAACACCGTGCCGCCCTTCTGGCACAAGCCGCTGGTCATGCCGCCATCGGCTGTGCCGCCCGAGAAGTATGAGCTTTATCAAGCGGGTATCGATGCGCACAACCGCTGGTTGAAGGATTTTTGCGACGAAGATCCGGTGCGCCGTGCGGGCATCGGCGTGATCCTTCCCAACGATCTTGAAAAGGCTGAAAAGGATATTGAGGCCTTTGCAAAAGCAGGGCTGCGCGGGGGTGTCCTGCTGCCGCTGATCGCGCCTGACGCCACATGGCTCAAGCCGCTTTACGATCCCGCATGGGACCGCGTCTATGCGGCGATCCAGGATCATGATCTGGTCATTAACCAGCACACTGGGGCCGGCATTGCCGATCATGGTGATGATCTGGTCGGTCAGGCGGTCTGGATGTCGGACGTGCGCTGGGCCGCGCAAACCGGGATGCGGCACTTGCTGCTGAGCGGTGTGTTCGAACGTTTCCCCAATCTCAGATACATAATCACTGAAAGCGGTTGTGGCTGGGCCGGGCAGTTGCTTGCGGATCTGGACCGGATCCATGACAATATGTCTGCCGGCCAGATTGGCGAGATCAAGTACAATGGTGACTGGGTGTTGAAAGAGCGGCCGAGCGAATATGCCAAGCGCTGCTGTTTCTATGGCGCAAGCTTCCCCAGCAAGGCTGACCTTGATGGCATTGATGCCGTGGGCGAAGACAATGTGCTGTGGGGCAATGATTACCCGCACTATGAAGGCACATTCCCATACAACCTTGAATCGTTGCGTCTGACTTTTGACGACATGACCGAAGAACGGCGGCGCAAGCTGCTTGGACTGAACGCGGCGAAGTTTTACAATTTTGACCTTGATGCGCTGGCCAAGCGCGCCGCCAAGTTTGGCCCCAGACCCTCGCAGGTCAATGAACCGCTGCCGTTTGAGGATATTCCGACAGATTCCAGTTGTTATCTATTCACCAACGCGCTGCATGACGGGAAAGCGAAAGTCGCCTGAGCGCATGACGGCATAAGGGACACAGAGGCCCGGATTTATAATTTGCGGTGCAAGCGGCACGGCACCTGAAAAAAGGGTGAGTGTCGCTTGTTTCGCCTGACAAGGCGGGAAAGCAGGGGGGAGAGAACAGGTGGGCGAGAACCTGCTGGAGGCGTTCCGCGAAATCAACGCCGGCTTGACCGCCACAGGTGGCCCGTTCGCACTGCAGAACCGGGATGAGCCGTCCAGACGGCATTTTGCCGGAACAGTTCCGCATCTCCGCGACCTTGGCGACCGGGCGCGTGAGCTATTCGGCCCGCAGAAATTTATCACGATGTACGAGCAGGTCCTGACGTTTGAGGACGTTTTCGTTGCAGCGGACCGGCTCGCGGGGGTGTTGGCAGAATCTTATGGTATCAGGCCGGGAGACCGGGTTGGGCTGGTAATGCGCAACCTGCCTGAATGGTTCATGGCCTTGTTCGCGGTTGTCAGGCTTGGCGGTATCGTCACGCTGCTCAACAGCCGGGGCGCACCGGAAGAAATCTGTTCAGCCGCGCAATTTGTGGACTGCAGCGTCGTCATCGCGGACGAAGCCCGCTCAGGAATGCTCGATGGTGTGATGCATTGCCCCATCATCGGCCTTGAGGAGCTGGGCGCAATAGCGGATGCGGCCGATGGGCCGCTACCGCCTGAAGTGGCAGAGCCCGGCGCGGACGATCCGCTTTTCATCATCTTTACATCGGGTACGACTGGCAGACCCAAGGGCGCGACACTCACACATCGCAATATCTGCAGCGTAGCGCGTGAATTGGAATTGCGGGCAGAGGTGGGGCTGATTCACGCCGCGCGCCATGCCGGGATGGAAGTCGAGGCTCTGCGCACCAAGATGCCGCCACCAGCACCTACCCTGCTGATATCGCCGCTGTTCCACATTTCCGGGATTGTCGGGATGCTGATGTCGCTCAACGTCGGCAGTTCGCTGATCATGGTGCGCCGCTGGAACCCGGTTGAAGCGCTTGAGATTATCGATGCGGAGCGCGTGGCAAGCCTTTCCGGTCCCAGCCTGGTGTTTGCTGATTTGCTTGCGCTGCCCGATGCCGGGCATCGTATGCGAAGCCTCAGGGGTTGCGCAGTCGCGGGGCAGGCCACTCCGGCCCGGCTGGCCGAAGAGCTGCGCGAGAACGTGGCGGAAATCGGGGTGACCTCCTGCTGGGGGCAGACCGAAGTCACCGGAGCGGCAACCAACGGAAATGGCGCGATATTTGCCGGATTTCCGGGAACCGTCGGCCTGCCAACCGATTTGGTCGAGATCAAGGTCGTTGATGAACAAGGCAACGCACTACCGTCTGGCGAAGTCGGTGAATTGCGACTGCGCGGACCAACAGTGATGCACGGCTATTGGAACGACGAAAAGGCGACGTCAGAGGTGTTCCGAAATGGCTGGCTGTGTAGCGGAGATCTTGGCTGGGCAGACGATGAGGGCCTGATCTACATTGCAGATCGGGCCAAGGATATGGTCATTTCCGGAGGCCAGAACATTTACTGCGCGGAAGTGGAACGGGTTCTTTCCATGCTCGATCATCAGCGTGAGGTGGCGCTGTTTGGCGTGGAGGACGAGCGATTGGGCGAACGCGCCATTGCTGCTGTCGTCTTGCGCGATGACGTGACAGAAGCATTCGATGCCGAACAGGTGCGCGCGCATGTCGGCACCCATCTGGCCGATTACAAGGTTCCACGTGAAGTGCACTTCGATCTGGGGCCGCTGCCCCGGAATGATCTGGGGAAAGTGGACAAAGCCGTCCTCAGTCGCCGTTATCATGAGCGCTCGCTAGTCTGAGCGCGCAACAGAAAAGGCTAACTATCATGCCCATGCCCAACGATATCGGCATTATCGACCTGATGCTTGGCATTCCGATCTCAACCGACAATTCGGAATATTACGAGTTCATCAAGCCGCTGCTGATGGATGAGCAGAGCCGCCAGATGTTCAAGATGCCCGTCCAGTATATGTTCAAGGACATCCCGCAGACCGAGGCGGATGAGGACAAGATTGCCTGGACTGTCGAGCAGATGGACAAGTTCGGAATCGAGAAAGCGATGATCGGCATCGGTGCGAGCCAGGGTGCCCGGCTCGACGCTGTCGATCGCTATCCCGACCGGTTCATGCTGAGCTATGAGTGCAACCCCAGCAGGGGCATGGAGGAAGTGCGGAAGATCCGGCAGATGAAGCGGGATCATAACATTGTGGCTGTCACGGCATTCCCTGCAGGCATGAACCCTCAAGTGCCGATCAACGACAAGAAATTCTATCCGATCTACACCGCATGCGTGGAGGAAGACCTGCCTTTCTTCTGCACCACCGGCATCGCCGGTCCGCGGATTCCCAGCATGTGCCAGAGGACGGAGCTGATCGAGGAAGTGGTCTGGTTCTTCCCCGAACTGAAATTCGTGATGCGGCACGGCGCAGAACCATGGGAGGAACTGGCGGTCAAACTGATGCTGAAATTCCCGAACCTCTATTACAGCACCAGCGCATTTGCGCCCAAGCACTACCCTCAGGCGATCGTAGACTATGCAAATTCACGTGGTTCGGACAAGATCCTCTACGCTGGATATTTCCCCATGGGATTGAGTTTGGATCGTATCTTTTCTGATATGGAGAAAGTGCCTTTCAAGGACGAAGTCTGGCCCAAGTTCCTTCGCGGTAACGCCATGAAGCTGTTCGGGATGGAGGACGGCTGACAATGGAAGAAAAAGCTCGGGTTATCGAAGGCTTCAGGCTGGAAGTCCGCGACTGGCTTAAACAGAATTGTCCGCCCGGCGCACGCAATGTCCGGCAAGGTATAGACAATTCGTTCTGGGGCGGGCGCAATCCGGTTCACCTGAGTGAGGATCGCAAGGTCTGGTTTGAACGTATGGCAGAACGGGGATGGACCGCGCCCGCCTGGCCAAAGATCTATGGCGGCGGCGGACTTGATACCGGGCAGGCGCGCATCCTGATGCAGGAGATGAAGCGTATCGGCGCGGTCGATCCGTTGAAAAGTCTTGGCCTCATGATGCTTGGTCATGCGCTGCTCAAGTTTGGCACTGAAGAACAAAAGCTCGAACACTTGCCCAAGATCACGCAAGGCAAGATTCGCTGGGCGCAGGGCTATTCCGAGCCCGGCGCGGGATCGGATCTGGCGAGCCTTCAGACCAGAGGCGAGGACATGGGCGATCACTTCGTGGTCAATGGCCAGAAGATATGGACGACATATGGCCACAAGGCCGACATGATCTTCGCGCTTGTCCGCACCGAACCGGAGGCGTCCAAGCATCAGGGAATCAGCTTTCTGCTGATCGATATGGATCAACCGGGCGTTAAGGCCAGTCCGATCAGGATGATCAGTGGTAACGAGCATTTCTCGCAGACGTTCTTCGATAATGCCGTCGCGCCGATGAAGAACGTGGTTGGCGAGCGCGGCAAGGGTTGGGACGTCGCCAAGTATTTGCTCACGTTCGAGCGCTCGTCGATGGGGGAATCCATTGGCGGCGGCGAGGGAAAGACCATCGCCGAGCGGGCGCTTGAGACCGTAGGCCGGCAAGGGCTCTCCCAAGAGCCAGGCCTCCGGCGGGAAGTGGCCGAAACCATGATGGAAACCTGGGCGATCCAGATCGCGGCAGAGCGGCTGTTCGATCAGGGTAAGGCAGGAGCGCTTTCGCCATTCTCTCCCAATGTGCTCAAATTGCTGGGCACTGAACTGGCCACGCGCCGTACGCGCCTTGGCATGTCGATTGGCGGATTCGACCACCTCGCTGACGATGGGCAAGAGGTGTACGAATGGCTGCAGGCTCCGACAAACTGCATCGCAGGCGGATCGAACGAAGTTCAGCTGAACATCCTTTCCAAACGCGCGCTTGAACTTCCGGAGCACAAATGATGGCGCTCGTTCTGACAGATGACGAGGCAATGCTCGTAGATTCCACGCGCGGCCTGTTGAACCGGGAAGCACCTGTCACCGCATTTCGGGCGCTTCGCGACAGCGGCGCACCGCTTGCTTATGATCCGGCCTTGCTTGGCAAACTGGCGCAGAGCGGTCTGGTTGCGCCCAATGTTGCCGAAGGCGATGGCGGCGTGGGGCTGGGCGCTTGTGCCGCTGGTCTGATCATG
>JAHRVR010000058.1 GCA_019090585.1 Sphingomonadaceae bacterium | reverse complement strand
GTAGCGGTGGAAAATACCGCCAAAGCTGTCAGGATCCAGCTTTTCCAGGTCCTTGGCCGTTATCGTGCTCAACCACTTTTCCTCAACCCACTTGCGGAATGAAGGGTTGCGCTCTTTTTCGGCGTCGATCAGCCGCTGGTAACGCGCTTCATCGCGCAAATCGTCCAACGCTTGCGCCAGGCCCGATACCCCGTCGGCAGGGATCGGCAGGTCCGGCCCGTTGCGACGCAGGAAGTGTGTAGCGAGCCAGTCCCGCAGCCCCCGGTGGTTGAGGTATTTGGACGTGCTGCGCAGATCGCTGCTGGTCGCCTTGGCTTGCCTGATGCCGCTGGTGAAATAGTTGTAATCGCGGTCCATAAACCTTTGCCTCAGATGTCAACGGGTACACGTTCCATGGTCTCAGCGCGTTCGCCGGGTTTCACTTGTTCGGTGTAGATCTTGTCCATTTCGACCGTGTCGACATCCTCGGCTTTGCGGAAACCCAGAAAGTCGCGCGCTTCGGGGATCGGCAGGTGCAGTGCCGCTTCGTAGTTCATCATGTGGGTGGACTCCGATTCCTGGCCGATCGTGATGCCGCGCTGCATCAGATCGAGCACCGTGGGCCAGGTTTGCGGATAGTGCAGGAAGCTGCGCATCACCAGGCGGTGACCGCCAAAGATATACAGCTGCGAGATGCCCGCGGCCAGTTCCGGCGTGAAATGTGAGAACGGGTTGGACAGGCGGAAATAGTATGGAAGCAGTTCGCCCAGCGTGTTGAACTGGCCGCCGGTCATAAAATGCTCGAAATCATGGATCTGGCCCGCACGGATGCGGATATATGTCAGATCATCTGTGGGCACCTCATAGCCCCATCCCAGATTGAGCTCGTAATTGTTGTCGGTGATATACCGCGAATAGCGGCCGCCGAAGCTGTCTGGATCGAACTTGGCAAAATCCTCTTTCGTCAGGTTCATATAGGGCCGTTCCTCGTCCAGCCACTTGCGGACTTTCGGATTACGCTCCTTCTCCGCGTCGATCAGGTGGGTCATCTCCTTTTCGTCGCGAAGGTCATCAAGCGCCTGTGTAAGCCCCATCACCGTGTCTGACGGGATCGGAATGTCCGGCCCGTTGCGGCGCAGGAAATGGGTTACCATCCAGTCCCGCAGGCCCGAATGGTTGAGGTATTTGGAGGTGCTGCGCAAATCGCTGCTGGTCGCCTCGGCTTGCCTGATGCCGCTGGTGAAGTAGCCATAGTCGCGCTCCATCTCGCTATCCTTTGCTTTCCTGATCCCGCGCCGGAATAACCCAGCTTCGGTCCAGTTCATTTGACGAGGGACAACCCATCAAAATCAGGTTGCGGGTGATCTCGGACCTGAAAACCTCGATCACATCGCGCACGCCCTGTTCCTGGGCGGCTGCCAGCCCGTAGAGATATGGTCTGCCAATAAACACGGCTTTGGCGCCCAGCGCCAGTGCCGTGATGACATCGGTGCCGCGGCGCACTGCGCCATCAAGGAACACCTCGGCGCGATCGCCGATCCTTTCGGCAATGGCCGGCAGGGCCTCGATCGATGGAATCGAGCGATCAAGCTGACGGCCGCCGTGATTGGAGACGATCACGCCCTGGCAGCCCACTTTGTCCACGGCGTGGGCCGCGTCATCGGGATCCAGGATGCCCTTGATATAGAGCGGGCCGTCCCATTGATCGCGAATCCAGGCAATATCGTCCCAGGTCATTTCCGACTGGATCAGCCGGGACAGATGTGCCTGCGATTTTTGTGCCTCGGTGAGCGCGCTGGTGAGCGATGGCTTGTCCTGCTGCGCCGCCACGCCTTCGCGGTAGCGGGCCTCATCGGCATGGTGGGCCGATGCAATGCGTTTATGCCTCAGCGCGTCGTAAACCCAGCGCCAGTGCCGGGCCATATGCATCGCGCGCGGCGGTGTAACTGTCCATGGCAGAGTGAATTGCCAGCGCTTTTCATCCTCGCGGTTGCCCAGGGTCTGGACATCGACAGTAATGAAGAGCGCCTCGTATCCGGCTGCCTTTACGCGCTCTATCAGCGGGCCGATCCGGTCTCGCCCCCCTACGGGGTAGAGCTGAAAGAAGTGGTTTTCCTGAGTCGCATCGGCCACTTCTTCAACCCGGTAGCTTCCAGCGGTGCTGAGCATCAGGCGCGTGCCGCAACTTTCGGCGGCGCGGGCCACGGCTGGCTCTCCGGTCCAGTGGGCAAGTCCGGTGGCTCCTACGGGAGACAGAGAAACCGGAAGGGAGATTGCGGTCTTGCCGATTGTCGTGGTCAGGTCCGGGCTTGTCACTCCGGTTGCGGCGCGTTGTCTGAGCCGCCATTGCCGAAATCCCGCCGTGCAGCCGTTCAGCGTGACAAGGTCCTCCGCTCCGCCTTCGATATAACCCCTGGCGATCTGCGGCAGCTTTTTCATCGCCGCGCGGCGCCATTCCTCAACATTTACAGGTGGTACGCCGGGATTGAGCCGGTAGCGGAACATGCCCATCGTCAGGCGCCGGTCTTTTCGATCAGCAGCCGTGTCGGGCCGCGCAGGATGAAGGAGCCGTAAGTCACCGGGGCGGCGATGTGGAATTCGGGCATCCGGTCAAGCAGCGCGTTGGTGGCTTCGAGCGCTTCCATCCGTGCGAGCGTTGCACCCAGGCAGCTGTGTAGGCCAAAGCCGAAGGCAAGATGCGGTTTTGCTTCACGGTAAATGTCGAACTCGTCAGGGTTTTCGTACCGTTGGGGATCACGCCCGGCCGCACCGATCATGACCATAACATGGGCGCCCGGCGGAATGTCTGTGCCTGCGATTGTCATGCCTTCGCTACAGATCGTGCGCGGCACCGCATGTGTAACGCCGAGCCAGCGCAGCACTTCCTCCAGCGCAGCAGGGATCAGCGAGCGGTCTTTGTTAAGCGCGTCGCGCAAGTCTGGCTGTGTTCCCAGGATGGTAACGATATGTCCCAGCCAGTTTCCGGTTGTCTCATTGCCCGCGAACAGGAGCTGGCGCAGGTTCACGATCAGCTGCTGGTCGGGAACCTGCTGCGCGAATTCGGACTTTGCCACCATGCTTATCAGGTCATCGCCGGGGTTTGCGCGTCTGTGATTTAGCTGGTCGAGCAGGAAATCTGCCAGTTCGGCCTTGGACTGTTCCGATTTCAGCCAACACGGATCGTTGTCATAATCAATCGGATGGCCGTTTGAGGTTGCGCTTGCCATGTCGTCCGCCCAGCCGATAACGGTCTGGATCATGTCCTCGCCAACACCCATCATTTGCGCGATGACATGGGCGGGGATCTGGCGGCAGAACACAGGGTGCATGTCGACCTGTCCTTCCGCATTCAGGATCTCCAGCGTTTCATCCAGATGTTGATTGATGATCCGCCGGGTGGGGGAGACCAGCTTTTCAACGCCGTTCTTGCCGAAGGCGGCGACCCAGATGTTGCGCAGCGTATTGTGCAAATGCCGCTCGTCGATGGCGATGAAAGCGCCTTTGCCGAACACCGATGTCATCACCCCTTCCATGGTGGCTTCGTCGGGCCGGCTCATGATCTGGCGGCAGACACGGTCATGCGCTGTGATCCATTGTCCCCGCTCATTATAGACGATTGGGCCCAGCTCCCGGATTTTCCTGATCGTCGGCCACGGGTCGGCGGCCATCTCCGGTCCATAAAGGTTGATGTCGATTGTCGGCACGTTCATTCCGGAAGCATCCCATAATGAATCTTATCCGGTGCAATTCTAAAGCATCGCCCGGGTTTATGCGCAACCCGTGAGGTGCAGCGGGCAGAGCCGTTTCATTTGGTTATTTGAGTGGTTCAGGCCGGGCCGGGCGGGCGCGCGGTGGCGGCCTTGCCTTGCTGTTGGCTTATGCCGTCGGGTCTTGGACCAGCGCTTCATCCGGGGGCCATGCATGGCAGGGCTGTGTCAGCATGATCGCGGCGTCGTCCATGTTACAGAAATTCGCGATGTCGTTCAGGATCGCGTCAAGAGCGCCTTGCGAAAGCGCGCGCACGGCGGCGTCGTTTGTTTCGAACCATATCTCGACGATACCGTCGAATGCGAAGGGCGCTGGCAGCTCTTGCACCGGATGGTTGTGCGCATGGCGCGTCAGACCGGCAATCGCGTCAATGGATTTGCGCGCGAGAGCCGCATGTTCCCCGTCGAACCGTGTCTTGAAGCTGTCGCGGGAAATGCCGGTCTTGCGGGGCAGGAACAGATACAGTGCGGCCTTGCCGGGCCGGCCATCGCGGATCGGTGTTTCGGTGCAGGGAAAGGCAAAATTCTTCACGAGCATGTCGAAGACTCGCAGCTCGTCCGTTTCAAACTGCCTGCGGATCTCATCGGGAAGCGGGCTGAGCGAGGGTTCGTTCTGTCCGTTGTTCAGATTTGCGACGCCATCGTGCGCGGTGGACAGCATCGGCAGATCCACGGGCTTTCCATCGAGCATCGGCTGGTCGACCCGGTTGCAATAGCGCAACCATTCGATCCGTGCGCCTGCGACCGGGAATTTGGCGGCGAAGATGGCGTGACTCTTCCAGACCCTGGGCCAGTCCTCGCGCGAAATGCCATCTGCGCGCCGGGCAAGGTAGATCAGCTTGTTGTTCAAGGGTGCACTCCTGAACTTACCGCCAGCGCAGTTTGTCCCCAGACAATTGATCGATGCTCGTCACACCCATCAGCTTCATGCCGCGCTCAATTTCTTCTTTCAGCGTCTGGATCGCGCGTTCGACGCCCGCCTGCCCGGCGGCGGCCAGCGCGTAAAGATAGAGTCGGCCGCCAGAGGCGCAGTCTGCCCCTGCCGCCAGCGATTTCAATATGTGAGTTCCGCGCCGCACGCCGCCGTCGCAGATGATCTCGATCCGCCCGCCGACTGCATCGACGATTTCGGGCAACTGATCGAAGGGTGAGCGGCTGCCATCAAGCTGCCTGCCGCCATGGTTGGAAATCATGATTGCATCGATGCCCATATCGGCGGCGCGGCGCGCGTCCTCCACGCTCATCACGCCTTTGAGGCAGAATGTTCCGCCCCATTCGTCGCGAATCTGCTCCACCATCTTCCAGTCCATCGACTGGTCAAGCATTTCGGAGAAATACTTCTGGATGGAGACCGATTCCGCCGTGCCTTCGCGCACATGGGTGTCAAGATTTGGAAGCGCGAATTTCTCCCGAAACAGGTAGTCCAGCGCCCAGCGCGGCTTGATCCCGTATGAGATGAAGGAAGAGGGCGTGAATGTTGGGGGAGAGGAAAAACCGCTGCGCAGGCACCGCTCGCGCTTGCCGCCGACGATCGTGTCCACCGTCAGGGCGAGGGCATCGAACTTGGCGGCCTTGCAGCGCTCGATCATCGACTTGTTCAGCCCTTTGTCCTTGTGGACATAGAGTTGGAACATTTTCGGCGTTGAGATCATCGCGCCAATTACTTCGATGCTGACAGTCGCCAGGCTGGAAATGCCGCACCACAGGCCAAACTTCTGCGCAGCGCGCGCAACGGCGCGTTCACCCTGCCAGTGAAATACGCGTTGCAGGGCAGTGGGTGAAAGGATCAGCGGTAGCGCGCTCTTGCGGCCCATGATCGTGACCGAGGTATCAATATGTTCGACCCCGGCCAACACGTTGGGCACAAGGTCGCAGTCGGCATAAGCGGCGGTGTTACGCGCTCTGGTCGCCTCATCGTCGGCAGCGCCGTCAATATAATCGAACACGGGCCATGGCAGGCGCTTCTTCGCCAGCAGGCGGAAATCGTCAATATTATGGCACTGGGACAGTTTCATGTGCTGCGGCTTAGCCCTTCGCCAGCCAGAAACGCAATCATGCAATGGCATGACCGTCAGCAGGGTGTCTCGTCCCTGGCAAACTGCTCGGCCGGGCGCTTCGAGGGCGATGGCGGTCTTCCTGTGCCGGGATGCAGCTGCAAACGCCACTGGCTCCAGGATCACGATGGCGGCAGGAGCGCACAATATTTCTTTCAATTCCTTGGGGCCTTTCGCTTTTCTGTCTTGAAGTGATCGTATAAGCGTGCCCGATGAACCGGGCGCTGTTCTCGATTGGTAGAGCGATCCTGCTGCTCTGTGCGGCGGCAGCGTTCAGCGTTGCTGTGTCTCCTGCTGCTGAGGCGGCGCGCGACAGGGGTCTGGAAAAGCGTCTGAAATCGCACATTGAAACGCTTGCCAGCGATGATTTTCAAGGTCGTCAGCCGGGAACCGAAGGCGAGGCAAAGACGCTGCGCTACCTGGGGCGCGAATGGTTCAGGATGGGGCTGGTTTCGGGGACCAACGATCCCGGCAATGCGTGGTTTGCACCGGTTACGCTCGTGGCAAGGGAGCCTGCGTCTTCGTCAGCGCTGTTCACTCGGCGGACGCGCCGGATTGGCTTGCCGCAAAGCGAAGTGTTGCTGCTGACTTCAGGCAAGCGCGCGCTGGTGCGCAAAGCGCCGCTGCTTTTTGTCGGACGAGCAGAGCTGGCGGGCTTTTCGCGTGCTGAACTGGCCGGACGTGTCGCGGTCTTGCTTGATGGTGAGCGGGAAAGCAGCGCGCGCCAGAATGCTCTGCTGGCCGCGGGGGCATCAGGGGCGCTTACCGTGCTCGTAGGAACGCGCACGCTGGAGCAGATCGCGGCTCGGCGCCGCCGGTCCGGCTATGCGCTCGCGGACGACATGCTGGGCGGGGACCTTGAAGGGTTCATTACGCGCGAGGGCATGGAGCGATTGCTCAAATACTCGCGCTATTCTCTCGCCGGACTGGAAAAGGCCGCAGCGCGCGCGGATTTTTCATCCGTGGCGCTTGGGATCAGCGCTTCGTTGGAGGCAACCACGCGCGAAACCACGATCCGGACGTATAACCTTATTGCCAAGCTGCCCGGAAAACGGCCAGACCTTGGGGCAGTGCTGCTGGTTTCGCACTGGGATCATTTTGGCGTCTGTGCCGAGGTGCCGGCTGAAAATCTTGTCTGCAACGGTGCGGTTGATAATGCCAGCGGCGTTGCGGCGCTGACCGAGATCGCGCGCCGTCTCACCCGGGGATCGAGGCTGGACCGCGACGTCTATTTCCTGGCAACAACGGCCGAGGAGCTGGGCTTGCTGGGAGCACATGCCTTTGCCGAAGATCCGCCGTTGCCACTCTCGCAGATCGTTGCGGCCTTCAATATCGACACCATCGCGATTGCACCGAGGGGCACACCGCTGGGCATCGTTGGCAAGGGGATGACCGGACTCGACGAGGAGATCGCCAAAGTGGCAGAACGGCAAGGCCGGCGAATCGTACCTGGCGAAGAAGCCAATGAATATGTCCGCCGTCAGGATGGCTGGGCGCTGTTGCAGCACGATATCCCGGCAGTGATGGTTACCAGCGCCTATGGTGAAATCAGCCGCATGCGGCGCTTTTTTGAAAGCCACTATCACCGGCCCAGCGATGACCTGACTTTGCCTCTTGAACTGGGCGGCGCGGCAGAAGATGTGAAATTCCATGTGGCACTGGTCAGGTGGTTTGCCGATGCGGCCAGGTTTTCAACCGAGGGTAAATGAATCCTAGCGGCAGTGGCTGCTCTTGTTTACATGGGCGGCCACGAATCCGGCCCGGCTGGCCCAAGACAAACCTACGGTGGCGCTTATGGAAATTTCACTGGGACTAACTTTTGATGATGTCCTGCTGCTTCCGGCTCAGTCCGATGTCGTTCCGACCGGGGCGAACATGGGCACGCGGCTGACCCGCGCAATCGAGCTTAACATTCCTGTCATATCTTCTGCCATGGACACGGTGACAGAGGCAGACATGGCTATCGTGATGGCGCAAATGGGCGGTATCGGTGTGCTTCACCGTAACCTTTCGGTCGATGAGCAATGCGCGGCGGTTCGCGCAGTTAAGCGCTTTGAAAGCGGCATGGTGGTCAACCCCATAACCATTACGCCTGATGCCACGCTGGGCACGGCGCAGGCGCTGATGAAGAACAATCGGATCAGCGGCATCCCCGTGGTTGAGGAGAGCGGCAAGCTGGTTGGCATCCTGACCAATCGTGATGTGCGTTTTGCCGCCAATCCGAATCAGCCCGTCAGGGAGTTGATGACGAGCGAGGATCTGGCGACCGTCAAACTCGGCACCAGCGGAGACGAGGCGCGCCGCCTGCTACACCAGCGCCGCATCGAAAAGCTGCTGGTGGTCGATGATAACTTCCGCTGTATCGGCCTTATTACTGTGAAGGACATAGAAAAGGCCGTCACTTTCCCTCACGCGACCAAGGACGATGCAGGCCGCCTGCGCGTTTCTGGGGCGACGACCGTGGGCGACAAGGGTTTCGAACGCAGCCTGGCGCTGCTTGACGCTGAATGCGACGTGGTGGTGATTGATACCGCGCATGGCCACAACAAAGAAGTATCGCGCGCAGTGGAGCGGGTGAAGAAGTTCTCCAGTTCGGCTCAGGTCATTGCTGGAAACGTCGCAACGGCCGAAGCGGCAAAGGCGCTGATCGGCGCGGGCGCGGATGGTATCAAGGTCGGTATCGGGCCGGGCTCGATCTGCACCACCCGGATAGTAGCGGGCGTTGGCGTTCCGCAGCTGACAGCGGTAATGGATGCTGCCGAGGAAGCCGATAAATCAGGCGTGCCGGTGATTGCAGATGGCGGTCTCAGGACATCTGGCGATGCTGCCAAGGCGCTGGCTGCCGGGGCATCTACCATCATGATCGGCTCTATGCTGGCGGGCACAGAGGAGGCCCCGGGTGAGACTTTCCTGTATCAGGGTCGCGCCTACAAGAGTTATCGCGGGATGGGGTCGGTCGGCGCGATGGGCCGGGGTTCGGCTGATCGTTATTTTCAGGGCGATATTCAGGATTCGCTGAAACTGGTCCCCGAAGGGATCGAAGGGCAGGTGCCGTTCAAAGGCCCGGCCAAGGATGTAATTCACCAGCTGGTCGGCGGTATCAAGGCGGCGATGGGCTATACCGGATCGGCGACGATCGAGGATCTGCGCAGCAAGGCGCAGTTCATTCGCATCACCAATGCGGGCCTGCGTGAAAGCCATGTCCATGACGTGGCGATCACGCGTGAGGCACCCAATTATCCGACACGTTAGGGTTATGCGCGTGGGGGCCACTACGGCGATCATCGAAAGAGCTTTGCCATGACCCCGGCGGCACGGGTGCAGGCGGCAATCGAGATTCTCGATCTCGTGATAGAGGCGGCGCGCACCAATGGTCCGCCTGCTGACCGGATCATTGCCGATTGGTTCCGCTCGCGCCGGTTCGCCGGTTCGAAGGATCGGCGGGCGGTACGCGAGCTTGGCTATCGGGCCATCCGCGCTTGCGGTGATATTCCCGAAACCGGCCGCGCGGCGATGCTGCGGCTGGCCGCAACAGATGAAACGCTGACGAGCCTGTTCGACGGGTCCAAGTACGGGCCGGAAGCGGTGCAGGAGCAGGAACCCGTCGCTGTGGGCGGGATCGCTCCGCCCTGGTTGGAAGAGCATATTCGCAGCAGCGGAATTTCGTCAGAGGAGGCCGCCGCAATGCTGGAGCGTGCCCCGCTCGATATTCGTGTGAACAGCCTCAAGGCTGATCGCGAATCGCTGGTTCTCCCCGTTGCGGCTGAGCAGACCGCGGCGCCGCATGGGCTGCGCATTCCGGCAGGAACCAATGTCGAGCAATGGCAGGAATGGCGCGACGGATTGATCGAAGTGCAGGACACCGGCTCGCAGCTTGCATGCATGGCGGCTTCGGCTCGGCCAGGCGAGACGGTGATAGATTTGTGTGCGGGCGGCGGCGGCAAGACGCTTGCGCTGGCCGCAGCAATGGAAGATCGCGGGGTTCTTGTCGCCAGCGATACGGATCGCGGGCGGCTTGCAAAGCTGGAGCCAAGAATGAGGCGCGCTGGTGTTACCGTGGCACAGACGGTGTTGCTGGACCCCGGCAAGGAGGCGGATGGCTTGTCGCAGTGGCAGGGCCTCGCCGATGCGGTGCTGGTTGATGCGCCTTGCTCGGGTACGGGGACGTGGCGGCGCAATCCCGAAGCGCGCTGGCGGCTCTCGCCGGCGCAGATCGCACGATATGCCGCGCTCCAGTCGCGATTGCTCGATATCGCGGCTGGTCTTGTGCGGCCCGGCGGCAGGATCATCTACGTGATATGCTCCTTTCTGGATGAGGAAGGGCGGGATCAGGCCACTGCATTTCTTGAGCGGCATTCGGGCTGGGTAGCGGCCACTCCGCAGTTGCCCGGAGGCGAGCCACGCGCAGAAGGACTAAGGCTGAACCCCTACCGAGACGGGACGGATGGGTTTTTCATCGCGTGTTTTTCGCGCATGTGATACGCTTCGGGCGATGATCAGGCTCGCAAATTCGGCCAAGGACTATTTGATGCGCTTTACACCCGCTGCTCTTGCTCTGTCGCTTCTCGCTGGCGTCACGTCGAGCATTGCTTATTCCAAATCAGGCGATGAACTTAGCCAGCGCGCTGCACGGCTGCTTTCGCACGGGCATGCAGAGATTGCTGAGGGCAGGGTGAATTCGGCTATCGATGCCTATGAAGCGGCACTGGTGGTTCAGCCGGGCAGTGCATCTGTGCTGGTCAGCCTGGCCGAGGCAACGCGCGCTCAGGATATGCAGGGCAAGGCGCTGCATTATTACCGTGAAGCGCTCGATAGCGATCCGCGCAACCTGATGGCGATAGCCGGAGAAGGCGCGGCCCTTGCGGAGAAAGGCGCTCTTAACAAGGCGCGCCGCAGCCTTGCACGTCTGAAAGGCATGTGCGGCACGGACTGTGATGCGACGCAAAAGCTTGCCGCCGTTCTGGCCAAAGAGCCGACACCGCAAGTGGTGCGTGCCGAGGCGGTCAAGCCCGATGCGGTCGTTTCGGAAAACTGATCTTCAGATCAGCGGAAGAAATTCGTCCAGGACGGCTTGGTAAACGCTCTTCTTGAATGGAACGATCAGCTCGGGGAGCAGCTTTGGTTCCACCCATTTCCAATCGCAAAATTCGGCTGGGTCATGGGCGTCGAGTCGCACATCCGGGTCATTTCCGCTGAACCGGCCAAGAAACCAGTGCTGGCGCTGGCCGCGATAGCGCCCCTTCCACAGCTTTCCCAGAAGGCTTTCGGGCAAGTCGTAGAGCAGCTCTTCACGCGTGCGCGCAACAATCTCGACATGTCGGCTCTCGATCCCCGTTTCCTCCCACAATTCGCGCATTGCTGCATCGCGCAGGTCTTCTCCGGTGTCGACGCCGCCTTGCGGCATCTGCCACCAATCCCCTTCCTTGGTATCGATGCGTTTGCCGGTAAATGCCCGGCCTGCGTGGTTGACCAGCATGATTCCCACGCAGGGGCGATAAGGCAGATTGGCAAATTCGTTCATCTTCTCGTTCATCCTTGGTGCGATAGGGATCAATGCAAATCACAAGCCGCAATCCGAAATCCGTGCAAAATGCGAAATTTCAGGGCCCTGCTTGGCAAAGAGCACTTGACTAGGCGCGTGCAGAGTCGTTTTGCGGATCAATTCAGTTTTGGCGTTGAGAGTTTTTCTAGATTGCGCGGCGTACGGATCAAGTTAGGACCGGTATACCCAATCTGCCATAGAGGATTATGATGGCAACAGTTTCTGTCGAGCGGAAATCCGCATTATCAAAGTCGGATGGTGACAAGCCTGAAGCGGTCGTTGTGCGCTTTGCCGGCGATTCGGGCGATGGCATGCAGCTGACCGGCGGTCAGTTCACGCTGTCTACCGCATTGGCAGGTAACGACCTGGCCACTTTTCCAGACTTTCCAGCCGAGATCCGCGCGCCGCAGGGCACGTTGTTCGGGGTGTCGGCTTTCCAGATCAATTTCGGTTCGAACGAAATTACGACCGCGGGCGATGCGCCCGACGTGCTGGTTGCAATGAACCCGGCCGCGCTCAAGACCAATGTCACCGCGCTCAAGCCGGGCGGACTGGTCATTGCCGATACTGGTGAGTTCACCAAGCGTAACCTTTCCAAGGCGGAATATGACCAGAGCCCGATAGAGGACGGCAGTCTTGCGAAGTGGGACGTGCTGGCCTTTGATATCAGCGCGCTGACGGTCGAGGCGGTCAAGCCCTTTGGTCTTGGCAAGAAAGAAGCCTTGCGCTGCAAGAACATGTGGACGCTGGGTCTGGCGCTCTGGATGTTCGACCGCGACCGTCAGCCCATTGTTGACTGGCTGAAGGCCAAGTTCGCCAAGAAGCCTGAGATTGCCGATGCAAACATTGCCGCGCTCAATGCTGGTCATGCCTATGGCGAAACGGCGGAACTGGCGGGGCCACTGCACAAAGTATCGGTCGATCCGTATCCGTCCGAACCGGGTCTTTATCGCACTGTCACAGGCGGCGAAGCTGTAAGCCTCGGCCTGGTCGCCGGTGCGCAACTGGCAGGCTTGCCGATGTTCTTCGGCGGCTATCCGATTACGCCGGCGAGCGCCATTTTGCACAACCTCGTCAACATGAAAGAGTTCGGCGTCACCACCTTCCAGGCGGAAGATGAGATTGCCGCAATCTGCTCTGCCATTGGCGCTTCCTATGCGGGCCAGTTGGGTGTGACGTCTTCATCCGGGCCAGGCATTGCGCTCAAGGGTGAGGCGATGGGCCTTGCCTTCATCACCGAACTTCCGCTGGTGATTGTCAATTCGCAGCGCGGTGGACCGTCAACCGGCCTTCCAACCAAGACCGAGCAGTCCGACCTCTACCAGGCTGTCTATGGTCGCAACGGCGATGCACCGATGCCGGTGATTGCCGCCCGTTCGCCGTCCGACGCCTTCTATTGTGCGATCGAGGCCTGCCGTATCGCCGTGCAGTTCATGACCCCGGTCATGTTGCTGTCAGATGGGTATATCGGCAATGCCGCAGAGCCCTGGAAAGTCCCTGACCCTAGCGAGTTTGAGCCGTTTCCGGTGTCTTATCTTGAGGCGAAGAACGGACCCGGCGATACACTGCTGCCTTACAAACGTGATGAGCGCGGCGTGCGCCCTTGGATCAAGCCTGGCACGCCTGATCTGATGCACCGCATCGGCGGCATTGAAAAAGCGCTGGGCACCGGCAATCTCGATTATTCTGCCGAAGTGCACGAGGCCCAGACTTACGCCCGAAAGAGCAAGATCGATGGCGTCGCCAACGCCATCCCGGAGCAGGACGTCTGCCTTGGTGAGACGAAGGGCAAAGTGGCGGTTGTCGGTTGGGGATCAACGTATGGCCCGATTCACCAGGCTGTGCGCCGGGCTCGCGAAAAGGGCCTCGACGTGGCGCATATCCATGTTCGCCATGTCTGGCCCTTGCCGCGAAATCTGGGGGACCTTCTCAAGGGATATGACAAGGTCCTCGTGCCTGAAATGAATACAGGCCAGTTCAAGACGGTTCTGCGCGACCAGTTTCTGATTGACGCACAGCCGCTCAACAAGGTGTCCGGCCAGCCATTCACCATCGCCGAGCTTGAAACGGCGATAGCGGAATTGCACGGCTGAGGAGGGAACAAGACAATGAACGAAATGACCTCTCCCAACGTAACTGGCCCAGATGTAACTGGCATAGAAACCACTCTGAAAGATTGGGAAACCGATCAGGAAGTGCGCTGGTGTCCAGGTTGCGGCGACTATGCAATTTTGAAGGCAGTGCAGCGCACCCTTCCGCAGATCGGTGCCGATCCGAAGAACACCGTTTTCGTGTCGGGCATCGGCTGCTCCAGTCGTTTCCCTTATTATGTTGAAAGCTATGGCTTCCACACAATCCACGGCCGCGCACCGGCTTTCGCAACCGGTATCAAGCTTGCCAATCCCGATCTTGATGTCTGGCTGGTGACGGGCGATGGCGATGGTATGTCGATCGGCGGCAATCACACGATGCACCTTCTGCGCCGTAATCTTGATTGCCAGGTGCTGTTGTTCAACAACGAGATCTATGGTCTGACAAAAGGGCAGTATTCGCCGACCAGCCGCCTTGGCACGACCACACCGTCCTCTCCGATCGGATCGGTTGACCGGCCCGCATCCCCCGGGGCTTTCGCTCTGGGAGCGGGTGGGCGCTTCGTGGAGCGCGGGTTCGATGTGTCCAAGAAACTGCCGGAAGTGCTCAAGGCGGCGCATGCACATAAAGGCGCGGCCTTTATCGAGATCTTCCAGAACTGCATCGTTTACAACAAGGACGTGTTTCATGATTTCGCGGCACCCAAGGGTGTGGAGGATCAGCAGTTGTGGCTGGAGAATGGCGAGCCGATGCTTTTTGCTGGCGGAACCAAGGGTATCGCGCTCGATGCCGAAAATCTCATGCTGGCGGTTGTCGATGTCACCGACGGTGACTGGCAGTCTGCGGGCGTCATTGTCCACGATGCTACCAACCGCGCAGTGGCGCACATGCTTATCGATTTGCACGTAGCGCCGAAGTTCGCCGACTTCCCAATGGCACTGGGGGTTATCTACGATGATCCGCGGCCAACGTTCGAAGGCGCCATTGCTGAGGAAAAGGAAAAATCCAGCGCTGGCCGCGTGCCGGATCTGGCCAAGCTCCTTGCCAAGGGTCAGAGCTGGACCGTCCCCGGCTGATGACAAGTAGCGAGAGCTAACAACCCTCACCCACCGAAAATTTCCGAAGACAGTTGCGCATTTCCTGTGTTGGAGATGCGTGATTACTATTCTTACTAGTACGAATGAGGTTTTGAATGTTTAGAAAATTGTCCCGTGCCTTCGCTATTTCTGGTTTGACCCTTGCGCTGGCGGCTTGCGGATCCAGTGATGAGGTTGTCACGAACGAGGTCGAGACCGAGCCGGAAATCGCGCTTTCAACGATCCAGGAAGTAAATTTTGAGCGGTTCAACCGGGATGAGTTCTTCGCTAATCTCGAAGTTCTGCAACAAGAGCCTGCTGAGATCGATGGCGCTGCGGACTTTGCAGCCCTTGACCAGAACGATAGTGGCAAGCTCGATGTTGCCGAATATGCATTGATTGGCGGTGCTACCGTTTCTGCTGAGGACAAAGAGGCATCGGACAAGGTGATACGCTCATTCTTCGCGCTCGATAGTGACGGTGATTCCAGCTTGTCTGAGGAGGAATTTGTAGCTGCCGGCGGGCTCGACGGTGAAGAAGGCGGTGAAGATATTGCTGCTGGTGAGGGCAACACGTCCGAAAGCTGATCTTGTGATGGTCATGCGCCTGCGCTTTGCGCCGGGTGCATGACCCGCTCGGGTGGTGGCCGATTGGCGGCTGCCATCCCGCTTTAATCGGTGCTTTGCCGAGCTTTTGCGAATCTGGATGATGATTTGCGCAAAGGCCGCGCTAACCCAGAACTTTCCTCGCCAGAATTCTCACTCGCTCAAGCGGTAGGTTCCGTCGCCGCGCCAGCGCGCGAGGATGTTGTCGTGGATGATCGGGCTCAACAGATGGTTGAAGGCACAGCCTACCATGCCGTTTTCCCACCAAACCACCTGGGCCTGTAGTGATTCGATGCCGGGCATGGTCAGCCAGACAACCGTGCCGGGATGCAGGCGGTTGATCGACATGGCTGAAAACCCAGAGAGCGACAGGTCATTGAGAGCAGTCTGAAAGCCCTTTGAGCCTGATGGGCGCAAGGAAGCGGGAATCGAGATCTTGCTGCGCGGCGCGCTGCGATCCTCTTGCGAGGCAACCGCATATCTGCTGTCAGCATTGTGGGTTGTCGACATAATAGCCACTCCAAACCTGCTTGCGACCAGACCTTCCGATGGAAGTCTCTGGAAGAAGTGCGAATTATCTCTGGATTTCATTACCAGAAGCTAATCAGGAATGGTTAACAGTTTCCCTGTGTCCGCTGTCGAATTGTTCACCAAGCAAGGCGACCAGGCGCTCTGCAACGATTTCCGGCGGCTTGACGCTCATCGGGTCTTCACCGGGATAAGCGCGCGCGCGCATGGTTGTGCGTGTCCGGGCCGGATTGACGATGGCAACGCGCAATTTGGCGACGTTCCCGGTTTCCTGCGCGTAGCAGTCGAGCAGAACTTCGAACGCCGCCTTGCTGGAGGCATAAGCGCCCCAGTATGCTTTCGGCGAAGTGGCCACGCTGCTTGTCAGTCCGATAATGCGGGCATTCCCGCTCTTGCGCAGCAGCGGGTCGAAATTGCCGATCAGAGCCTGCGTGGCGAGGACATTAACGGTAAGCGCCTTGTTATAGGCGATCTGGTCGATATCCGCGACCGAGGTCAATTCCGGCAATAGTGCTGCATTGATGACCAGCATATCGAGCTTTTCCCAGCGCTGGGAAACGGCTGTTGCCAGCCGGGCAATACCGTCGGGTTCAGCAAGGTCGACCGGCGCGATGGTGGCGGTGCCGCCAGCGGCATGGATCTGCTCTTCCACTTTTTCGAGTGCTTTTGTGTCGCGCGCAGTAAGGATGACATGCGCGCCTTTCTGCGCGAGCGCGACGGCGGTTGCTGCGCCGATGCCGCGGCTTGCGCCGGTGACCAGGGCAACCTCTCCCCTGAAGGGCTGGTCACTCACGCGACTTTGTTGACCGGAAGGCTGAGCAGGTCGGGCATTTCGCGTTCAGACAGGTCGGTCAGCGGGGTGGGATAATCGCCGCTGAAGCACGCATCGCAAAACTGCGGACGTTTATTATCGCGCTGGGTTTCGCCCACCGCCCGGTAAAGTCCGTCGATACTGACGAAAGCCAGGCTGTCCGCCCTGATGAATTTCGCCATTGCCTCGGTTTTCATGTTGGCAGCGAGCAACTTGGAGCGTTCAGGCGTATCGACGCCGTAATAGCAGCTATGCTCTGTTGGCGGGCTGGCAATGCGCATATGCACTTCGGCTGCGCCCGCATCGCGCATCATTTCAATGATCTTGAGCGAGGTGGTGCCGCGCACGATCGAATCGTCGACGAGGATGATCTTTTTGCCCTCTACGAGGGCGCGGTTGGCATTGTGCTTGCGCTTTACCTGGGCATGGCGCGCGCCGTCCGAAGGCTGGATGAATGTTCGGCCAACGTAGTGTGAACGGATAATGCCCAGTTCAAAGGGCAGGCCCGATTCCTGCGAATAGCCGATTGCGGCAGGAACGCCGCTGTCCGGTACGGGGATTACAAGATCGGCAGGTGCCGGCGCCTCTTTTGCCAGTTCGACCCCGATTTGCTTGCGCACAGAATAGACCGAGCGGCCATCCATCACAGAATCGGGGCGGCTGAAATAGACATGTTCGAATATGCAAGGGCGCGGAGCGGGGCGTCCGAATGGCCGATGGCTGGAAACGGTGCCCTTGTGATCGACTTGCACCAGTTCACCCGGCTCGACTGAACGGATGAGTTCAGCGCCGATCACGTCAAAAGCCACAGTCTCGCTTGCGAAGACCATTGCATCGCCAAGCCGGCCCATCACCAGCGGGCGGATCCCCAAGGCATCGCGGCAGACGATCATGCCCTCATCAGTCATGCAGATCAGCGAATAGGCGCCCTCGACCATGCGCAGGGCATCGACGAACCGGTCAAGCAGCGTGGGATAGCGGCTGGTGGCGACAAGGTGGATGATGACTTCGGTGTCCGAAGTGGACTGGAAGATCGCTCCACGTTTGACCAGATCGCGCCGCAGCGTTGCCGCATTGGAAATATTGCCGTTATGGGCAATGGAAAAGCCGCCCGATGCCAGATCGGCATAAAGCGGCTGGACGTTGCGCAGGCCCGATCCGCCGGTTGTTGAATAACGAACATGGCCCGACGCCATTTTGCCCGGCAGTTCGACCAGAGATTCGGCGTCCCCGAAAACCTCGGCAACATGGCCAAGGCCGCGGCGCGAATAGAATTGACTGCCATCGTAGCTGGTCATGCCGACGGCTTCCTGCCCGCGATGCTGGAGTGCATGCAGCCCCAGCGCGGCCATGGCGGACGCTTCTTTTGCGCCGATAACGCCGAACACGCCGCATTCTTCACGCAGCTTGTCGCCATCAGAATCAAGAAATGGATTGGTCAGGTTCATCCAGTAAATCGGTCCTGTGGAAATAGGAGCGGGAGCACCCGTTGCACTGCATTTGCGGCGACTCGCGCTGAAAAGCAAGGGGCGATCCCGCATTGCAGCATCGCGTCCCCCTGTAACGGTTATCAGCCGCCGTAGAATACCTTTTCACCCAGCTCCTTCATTTCAAGGATTGCCTCGTCGGGCCGTCCTTCAGGCGCGGAGTGGATTTGGACATCCGTAACCTCGCCGATGAAGGTGTGATGATCGCCCAGTTCGACTATCTCCACCACCTTGCATTCGATCGCAGCGGCGGCGCTTTTCAGGATCGGTGCGCCATTTCCTGCCCAGGAAATTTCCTCGCCGGAAAGCTTTCCATCAACCATCTCTGCCGGCTTGAAAAAGGTAAAGGCTGCGCTCTGCTGGCCTTTGCCAAGCACGTTGAGCACGAAATGCCCGCTGTTCTTGGCTGCTGCATAGACGCCCGAATCGGTTTTGACGCCGATGGCCACCAGTGGCGGCGCAAAGCTGGTCTGTGTGACCCAGTTTACTGTGGCAGCTGCCGGCGCCTCTCCCTCTCCCGCTGCTTCGGCGGTCATGACATAGATGCCATAGGGAATCATGCGCAGTGCTGTCTTGCGATCCTGTTCGTCCATTTTCGAATCCTTACGATCTCGGTTGTTAGGTATGGCGGCACCTTTGCGACGCGCGATGGGCGCTGTCTAGGGCTTGCAAAGCGGATCGTTGAAACAATCTGCCACGCGCTTGCAAGCCTATCGGCCACTCCCTATCCCCGAAACTCCCACGCTGAACGACAGGCCCGACGCTTGCTCCTATCTCCATTCGAATGGACGATCGCCAAGAGGTATATGCTCCCCGGCAAGGGTGAGGCCTTCATTGCGCTGGTCGCGGGGATAAGCCTTGTTGCTGTGATGTTGGGCGTGGCGGCGCTTGTTATCGTCATGAGCGTGATGAACGGCTTTCGCGCAGAGCTGTTTGACAAGATCGTGGGCCTTAATGGCCATGCCATCATCCAGGCTTATGGCGGGCGTCTCGACAATTGGCAGGCGGTGCTGAAGGAAGTGCGCGAAACGCCCGGGGTCACGCGGGCCTCGCCGCTGATCGAACAGCCATTGCTCGGCAGCTTCAACGGGCGGGTTGAGGCGGTGCTGGTGCGCGGCAATACCGCAGAAGACATCAAGCGTATCGAGCCGAAAGTGCAGGCTGGTGAGCTTGCCCCGCTGCGTCCGGGTGCCGGCAATGTCGCTATCGGATCGCGGCTGGCAGAGAATCTGGGTGCCCGGGTTGGCGATTCTATCACCATCATCAATCCGCAGGGGCGCTCGACCCCGTTTGGCACGGTGCCGCGCCAGATCGCCTATCACGTCTCGGCCATCTTCGAGATCGGCGTTTATGACTATGATCAGGCCTTCGTGATGATGCCGATCAAGGATGCGCAGACGCTGATGCTGACCGGCGATTCCATTGGCATGATAGAGCTGACCACCAACGATCCGGACAATGTTGCGCAAATCCTGGGCCCGCTAACGCAAAGGCTGGCAGGACAAGCCATCGTTACCGACTGGAAGCAGATCAATGCCACGTTGTTTGAGGCTTTGGCGGTTGAGCGAGTGGCCATGTTCGTGGTGCTGTCGATCATCGTGCTGGTTGCGGTGTTCAACATCCTTTCGTCACTGATCATGTTGGTGCGTGCCAAGACACGCGACATCGCCATCTTGCGCACAATGGGGGCAACGCGCCGGTCGCTTCTCAAGATCTTCGTGACGACGGGGTTTCTGGTTGGCGCGCTTGGGACTGTGGCGGGACTGGCTCTGGGCTTTGTCTTTCTGTTCTTCCGCCAATCCATCGTGCGCGGGATTGAAATTGTCAGCGGCCAGAATCTTTGGGACCCCTCTATCCGTTTCCTTGCCGAGCTGCCCAGTCGCACCGATCCCGTCGAGGTCGTTGTGATCAGCGTCATGGCGCTGGTCTTCAGCTTCCTGGCAACGCTCTATCCTGCCTTCAAAGCCGCGAGCACTGATCCGGTGCAGGTGCTGCGCTATGAATAGTCCAGACGGCTCCGCAATCGTCGAAATCACCGGTCTGACCCGCAGCTTTGAGCAGGGCGGGGTGCGGATCGATGTGCTGCGCGGGATCGATCTGTCGATTGCGCCGGGAGAGATCGTCGCATTGCTGGGATCGTCAGGCTCTGGCAAATCGACGCTGTTGCAGGCGGTCGGACTGCTTGAGGGCGGGTTCGGCGGCAGCATCCGCATCGCCGGGCAGGACGTGACCCAGCTTGGCAAGGACGGCCGCGCTGCGATTCGCAGGGATCACCTGGGCTTCGTGTATCAGTTCCATCACTTGCTGCCTGATTTCACGGCGATCGAGAATGTTGTCCTGCCACAGCTTGTTGCCGATGTTTCGCGCAAGGACGCAGACCCAAGGGCCAGCGAATTGC
>JAHRVR010000057.1 GCA_019090585.1 Sphingomonadaceae bacterium | reverse complement strand
TCTCTGATATCTCCGTCAATCACCCAAACTCCCGTCGATGTCAGCTGGCTTCGCTTCATTTCAACCACTTTGATTCGCCTTTGTGCTGTGAGCAGGCAAATCTGCAAGAAAGCCCCATAGGTGCCGGCGTCTGTTGCGACCTTCCAGAAAATGCGGAGCTCATCGTCATTCGTGGACCCATCGGTCGTCACGCCAATCACTCGTCTACGAGCTCGTTGACTGGGCTTCGTCCTACGCATGCCCCGTACGATCGGTGAGACATATTCGTCATCGCGAGTTGCATACCATGCGAAAAGTTTCGAGAGGGTCGCAAGCACTCGGTCTGCCACAGCTGAATGGGCGCAGTAGTCTTGTCCTTCAACTCGCTGGCGGCCTTCATCACGATGAAGTTCGGACTGGTGATCAGGTCGCGCCGCTTCAAAAGCCTGTAAACGCTGGCTTCGGATACGAAGTAGCGCCGCTCATCGGTGAACGTCACCGCCAGCTCTCTGGGGCTCAGATCACAGCGTTCCAGCGCCATAGCCAGGATCTGACCCTGCACCTTCTCAGGGATCCGGTTCCAGGCTTGGCGCGGCCCAGGTCGCCTGTCCTCCAGCGCATCTTCGCCGAACCGCTGATACAGATTAGGCCAGCGGTAAAAGGTGGGCTGGGCGATACCCAGCCTGCCCAGCGTCTGCTTCGCGGTTATCTCATGCAGCCAATCTGTCTAATGAACGCTGACGGGGGACAACAGCGAGAAGGGATCAAGCGCAAAACCATCGAATATCGCCGCTTGCAACACCGTAAGATAGCCGCTTTGTTTCAATCAACCAGATGAGGTCGGTGCCCTGCTAATCTAAGCGGCAAGTTGTGCCAAATGTTCTGACGACGGACACAACGTCAGCCATTTTAAAGCGGCAAACCTCACCGGAGACGATGAGTGGCCAGATCACCTTGTCGACGATGTTGTCGAAAGAGTCGAATGCTAAGTCTCTCGTTTGCGAGGCTTAGCAGCTTGCCCTGCCGTGCGTTTTGCGCCTTGATTCCAGTCGTTCGGGACCGATCCAGCGATTCCTGATAGCGGTCATTCGAACTGAACATCCTGGTCATCGGCTGTCGGGTTACAAGCGGAACGCCAGAATTGCTTCATCGAAGAGGAAAGCTACCCCGCGTTCGGTTGGCAAGCGCCACCAGTGACAGCATGACGGGCACTTCGACCAACACGCCGACGACTGTTGCAAGCGCCGCGCCGCTGCCCAAGCCAAAAAGACCAATGGCGACGGCTACCGCCAGTTCGAAGAAGTTCGACGTTCCGATCAGGGCGCATGGCGCGGCGACTGCATGCGGCACTTTCCATGCCTTTGCCCAGCCATAGGCGATAAGAAAAATGCCATAGCTCTGGACGATGATCGGCGCGGCAATCAGCGCGATCAGTAGCGGGCGCGCGACTATGGTTTCAGCCTGGAAGCCGAACAGCAGCAGCACCGTCAGCAGCAGGCCGATGATCGAGAGCGGCTTCATGCGGCCCGTGAAGTTGGAAACAGCTGTTTCGTCGTTGTAGCTTGCCAGCAGCCAATGGCGCACAAGTACTCCGGCGGCGAGCGGCACGACAACGTAAAGCGCAACTGAAAGAAGGAGCGTTTCCCAAGGAACCGCGATGTCAGTGACTCCGAGCAGCAGCGCGACGATGGGAGCGAAGGCGACGATCATGATGAGGTCGTTCGCAGCGACCTGCACCAGCGTATAGGCCGGATCACCCTTGGTCAGCTGTGACCATACAAACACCATTGCCGTGCAGGGCGCTGCGCCCAGCAGGATCAGCCCCGCGATATATTGCTGCGCATCGGCTGGCGTGACTAGATCAGCGAATACCACTTCGAAGAACAGCACACCCAGCGCCGCCATCGTGAACGGCTTGATGAGCCAGTTTACCATCAGCGCGATGATGAGACCCTTGGGCCTTTCGCCAACGCGGCGGACTGCGCCGAAATCGACCGTGACCATCATCGGGAAGATCATGGCCCAGATCAGCACCGCCACGACGAGATTGACCGAGGCATATTCTACAGAGGCGAGCGAAGCGAATATCGCCGGAACGAAATTGCCCAAAGCGATTCCCGCCAGGATCGCCATGCCAACCCAAATCGAAAGCCATTTCTCGAAAAGTCCCAAACCCGCCGCGTAAGCATCGGTCTTGGCAGTGGTCGCTGTCATTCTTGTTCGGCCTCACGCCCGGTGGCTTGCAGGTTATTGCGCAAGGCGATCTGTTCCAGGCTGGCGATCGGCAGCGCCAGCATCAGGCGCTCTTTCTTTCAGGGGAAGGAAGGCAAGCGGCATCCTTGGAGCAGGACACCCCGCCGCAGCAGTTCTCGGTCAGGTAGCCCATCACTCCGTTCATCGCGGCGTAGTTTGCCGAATAGATGATGGAGCGACTTTCCCGGCGTTGCGTGACCAGACCCGCATTGGCGAGCTGGGCTAGGTGAAAGCTCATGGAAGATGGCTGGATGTCGAGCTTTTCGGCAAGCACGCCAGCGGCAACGCCTTGCTCTCCAGCCTGCACCAGCAAGCGAAACGCAGCGAGGCGATGTTCCTGCGCCAAGGCAGACAGGGCGCGGATTACTCGGTGGGCTTGCACGGCTAACTCCAACGATTCGATAAATATCGAAATATGAAAGGGCCGTAGGGTCGTCAAGTCCATACTTTGACGGCTTTTGAAACGCTTCAGTAAACCGAGCATCTCCCGCAATTGCGTCGGGAGCTGGCGCGCATTCATCACAGCCTGAACGTCAGCTACCCGATGATTTTCTGCCAAAAGCCGGCGTCCGCTTCGCGCCCTCTTAGCGGTCATTAAGCGCTGATCAGATCCATCCAAAAAGCGGTCGTTTGATGCAGCCATGCTGGAGGTTTGGGATGGGGTGCAGCACGCGATACGTCTCGGTTCTGATCACGGGTCAATACTGCGCTCGGCCGCGAGGCAAAACCATTGTGGCAAATGCTCTTACTTGTTGCCATGCGCAAGCAGGCGAGGTCCCGCCAGGTTCTACTTTGTGCGACCTCTGCGCTGCCGCAGCGCCCTCACCGCTGCATTCATGTACTTAATCAAAGTTCGGGATACCTCGGATTTCGACTCTCCCAAGTGAGATGTCGAATCTTTGAGCGCCTTCTGGATTGCTGCAATTGCGGCCAGAGCATCCTCTCTAGTGTGCCGGCGAGCAAGTTCCATCAAGCGCGCGATGGCCGTTGTTTCCTTTGCTGCGAGTACCGGAAAAAACAGACTGAGAACTCTTGCGCGCATTGGAGTCTTGCGGCTTTCGTGACCTGCAAATTCCGGCCCGGTCCCGGTCACAAGATTGCCGCCGTGCCGGTGATACTCCACCAGATAATCCTGCAACACGGAAAACCGCGCGCCGGTTGCCATCGCTTCGATCCAGATTGCATGATCAACGTCAGTGCGAACGTCCGGATAACGCAGGCCATGTGCATCGAGAAACGCCTTGCGCATCATGGTTGTGGGATGAATCATCGCCGTGCCGTTCAGATCCAGAAGACGGGCTTTTATGACCCCGTCTTCTGGCGAATGCTTCTGCCGCACCATGCCGCCAGGCATGCATTTGAAGAGGTTCGTTCCCAGCACGTCGATCTGAGGATGCGCGCGCAGGCACTCCAACTGCTTGCCAAGCCTGTCGGGCAGCGAGACATCATCGGAATCCATAGTGGCGATAAATTCGCCTCGAGATAGTTCGATTCCGGCGTTGCGGGCTTCGGCATTGCCGCGGTTCGCAGGCAGGCTCACTGCCCTTATGCGGGAATCCTCGAAGGCATTGATCGCGTCCCGCGTCCGATCGGTTGATCCGTCATCTACAACAATCAATTCGAAATCGCGGAAATGCTGGCTGAGGATAGAATTTATCGCCCTGACGACAAACCTTTCCCGGTTGTAGACCGGCATGACAACGGAAACGGCTGGCGTGTTGCTCAAGTGATAACATCAATCATTCTGAGGTTGTTGTTACCAAACCCTGCGCGACAAGCCAAGGAATTGCAACTAAAGAGATTTATTCATTGTCGGCATCGTATTCGGCAGCGTTCGACCAACCCAATTCAAGCTAATTCGCCATCGCATGAAACTCGAAGACAAGGTAATGACACGGAGCAGCCGATGTATTTCGCGTGTCATGAAGTTCTCCGGCCCGGGTGTAGAATACGCCACCTGGTCCCAGTTTGTTGTCGAGCATCGAGAGTTCGCCAGACAGCACGAGAATGGCGGTATCGTAACGATCAATATGCCTTCCATAACCTTTGCCCGGCGCAAGCGTGGTGGAGTGGATGTGCAGTTTGTCGAGACCGCTCGATGGTCGGTCAATCGATAATCTCTTTTCGCCATCGTGCGCGCGCGCCGGGATCTTGAAACCATCCACCTTTTGCGTTCGTCCAGACCTTCCAGCCCACTTGAGCATGACATAGCGCAAGGATGCGCCTGAGGCCGAGAGGTTGGAAATCGTATGCTGCATGCCTGGCGGATAGTAGAAGACGTCACCAGGTATCGCCTTGTTGACACGAAGCGCCCCGGAACTATCCGCTTCGGCAAAAATCGCTGCTTCGCCGGAAAGCAAGACGAGCACTTCTTCGTCTTTGTGCTCATGCGGCGTGTGCGGCATGTAGCTGGCCCCAAGCACTGACGCATGACAGGAAAACCATTTCATGATCGGCGTTTCGATCCTGAAATAAGGATACATTTCCCAAGCCTTTTCGGCCTCTTCAGCCAGTTCAGGCCTCGCACAGACCTTCGCCGCTGGATAGGCCAGCGCTCCATCCGGCTGGCGTATAACCGTCTTGTTCGCGACAGGGTCGGGATCGCCTTTCACCGGTGTTGTCAGCGGGTTGTCACTCGGATGATACTGGAAGGGGAATGCGTCAAACGAAGCTGTATGCCTTACCGGTGTTCCATGCTTGCCATATTGCAGCAAGAGCGCCCGGCGAGCACGGTCCGCGCGATTGAAGGATCCGTGCCAAATCCGCCCATCAAAGAAAATTCCTTCGCCATTTGCACATGTGGCAATGGTCGGTCCGCTGACACCGGAAAGTTCGGGATGAAGCAAAATTTCTCTTGCTGCTGGATCGAGCCGGGCGGCGTGTTCCGATGGCCAGAAGGCTTGAAGCGGGGCGGAAACCTCATGGCTTCCATTAATCACCGACACTGAGGTTTCTTCACTCGCACCGTCGATTCCGATCCACACCGATACGAAGCCTTCGCGTGCCGTCTCTATATCGGTATGCCAGCCGTGATTCTCACCGGGAGAACGGTCCACAAGCTGTGCGCCCCAAAGATAATAGCCCGGTTCTCCCAACAGATCATCGAGAATCGTGGTGATCGCATTCGAGGTCGCAAGACGGTAGATGCAATCATCGACTTGCCAAAGCGCTTTCCGGGCGTTGGCTTGCTCTATCGAAGGATCTTCGATGGAAAGAGCACGCAAGTGCGCAAGAGCAGTTTCGTCGGCGAGAATGCGAGCCGGCAGGCTACCGATTTTCAGGAACTGTTCCCGAAGCGTCAGGCGCAGCGGATCATGTGATTGGCTTTGTGCAATGTCGGACATTATTGGCCCTGCTGAAATTTCATCATGGAGAATCCTGGCACGTCATTCATCAAACAGTTCCGAGGGCCGCCGCCAATCATTGGAGAAGTTATCCTAGACGTGTCCTGCCTCAGCATTCAATAGCCAGATTGGCTGCATGAAACAGGTGAGTGCCTTGGGTTCGTTGCAGTGACTGTAAGAAACGCAAATGAAGCCAAGACACTCAAGGGTTCCCGCGGAGCGGGTAGTCAAAGACATCCGCCGGGCGGCCCGCAGGCACTATAGCGCGGAAGAGAAGATCCGGATCGTGCTGGAAGGTCTGCGCCGTGAGGCATGCGATCTGAAGGAGGTCGTTGCCGAACAGATGCTCGAGAACCGGTTGATCAAAAAAAGCATGATCGGGGATGGGGGCGACGAAGAATGAGATATCCTGCCCCAGAAAAGCTCGAGATCATCCCCCCTGTCTGGAAACCAGGAGATTCCAGACAGGGGGGGAAGGGCCAGATCGGTCCAAAATCAGGTCCTTCCCGTTAGCAGGTTCAGAACCGATATCCGGTCTGGAGCCAGAATTTCTCCGTATCTACCGCGTGAGCATCGGCGTTGTAGTTTGCATATTTCAAAAGCAGTTCAACCGGGCCGATCTTGAAGCCGAGCGAGGCATCAATTTCATCGCCGTAGGAGATTGCGCCAACGTCTGAATCAAAGCTGTGATAAGTGATTGCCGCTTTCAGTCCCGGCAGCACCGTGACTTTGGGGAACTTGGCGCTCACTCCAACGTAGTAGTCCTGCAATCCATGCGCCGGCGTGGCCAGAAACAGGTCCGCCCAGCCATTGAATTTATGCAATGTGGCAAGCGGGGTCTGGAAGGCTGCAGTTCCTTTATCCGATCCCAGAAGCTCGTAACCTGCTTTCACTTTTATGCCGGAAAAGACTGCACCCAGCTCTGCATTGAAATAGTCGGCGGAATAGCTCGACGGGTTCTCTCCCATGTCTGATTGCGAGGCGTAGCTTGCCGTCACATTGACCTTTAGACTCTCGCTAACCGGGAAAGCGGCAGCAGCGCGCACCCCGTAAGTCTGGCTGGAAAATGCGAAACGCGTGTCATAGTCGACCAGATAGGCAAAGGCTTTGACTTTGACCGTCTTCGAACCAAATCCAGCCCCCAGAAGCACCAGATCGCCGTCAAAATGTTCATTCGGGCTGTCTATGCCGAAAATGGTGCGTTGAGAGATGGCATAAGTTGCATCGAGCGAAACCGGCCCGAACCTGGCCTGCCCACGCACGGAATCGAATGTCTGCTCATTCTGCCGCCAGCCGACGTTTCCAACAAAGCGCGCATCATCAAGGATGATCCGCTGGCGGCCAACAGTCACGCCGTTACCACCATTCTTGTACGAAAGCTGAAGCCGGTTCAGCTCGATGTTGTTGGGGTCCGCAACAACTGAAAACGGTTCTACTCCATTTCCCGGCAAGGTATCGTTATAATCGTCGTTCAGGGCAACCGTGCCCTCACCTTCGGCAAGAACGGTGAAATCGTTCCACTTCGCCTGAATGCCAGCGCGCAACCTCGCTGTTACAGCATCGGCATTGCCCACCGGGTTATCCTGCGAAACCGTTTCATAACGCAGGCGAAGGTCGGCGATTGGCTTTAACGCGATTTCATCCGCGCTCTCGCCGGCCAGTGCCGGGCTTGCTCCAAGAACTGCACTGATAGCGGCTGCGCCACACAAAATATTCCTGTTCATTTCGGCCTCCCTGAGTTGAAGAAACTTTCAGGTCCTCTCCGGCAGTTTGATCAGGCCGCTTTTGATTTCGGCCCATGATCGTATTCGGTCAGGAAGTGCAGAACTTCCTGACGGTATTCGTAGAATTTTGGATGTTCGAGCAGGGTCTTGCGGTCACGTGGGCGAGGCAGGTCAACCTTCAGTACCTTGCCAATTGTGGCATTGGGACCATTGGTCATCATCACCACACGATCTGCCAGCAGGATAGCTTCATCAACGTCGTGCGTGACCATGATCGCCGTCACTTCGGTGCGGTTCCACACTTCGACGAGCACGTCCTGAAGATCCCAGCGCGTCAAGCTGTCAAGCATGCCGAATGGTTCGTCCAGCAGTAGCAATTTGGGTGAGAGGGCAAAGGCCCGCGCGAGGCCGACACGCTGGCGCATACCGTTCGACATTTCTGCCGCGAGCTTATCCTTCGCATCGGCCAGACCTACGCGATCAAGATAATACTCAACGATATCCTTGCGCTCGCCAGCCGTGGCATGCGGATAGACCCGCGAAACACCCAGACTGACATTCTGCCGAGCTGTCAGCCAGGGCATCAGGCTCGGTGCCTGGAAAACGACTGCCTTGTCCGGTCCGGCGGCATCGATCTCGCGGTTCTCCAATACAATGGAACCGCTGGTAATCTCGTTGAGGCCGGCTGCCATCGTCAAGGCCGTGGATTTGCCGCAACCCGAATGACCGATGAGCGAGATGAATTCCCCTTTACGCATCATGAGATCGAAGTCTTCCAACACCGTCAACGGGCCTATTGGAGTCGGGTAGATCTTCTTGAGCTTGTAGAATTCCACGAACCGGTCTTTGACCGCACTTCGTGCCGCGTCCCTATAGGCTTTTGGTGGCGGTGCGAGATCCAGCGGCGTCACGTTGGGCAGCTTGGTGCTCTCCACCATCGCCATCTGGTTCTGTATATTCAGATCCGAAAGATATGAGACGATTTCCTTGCGAAGGCTCTGATACATTTCATCATCATTGACCGCACTGCGATCGCGTGGCCGGGTTATGTCGGCATCGAATATCCGGCCAATCCGCGTTGCCGGTGCAGGTGTCATTACAGCGACCCGGTCGGCCAGAAGCAACGCCTCATCCACATCGTTGGTGACCAGGATGATGGTGCGCTTTTCTTCCTTGCGGATACGCTCAATTTCATCCTGAAGCTTGGCACGGGTCAGTGCATCAAGCGCCGATAGCGGCTCGTCCAGAAGCAGGATTTCCGGCTCCATCGCAAGCGCTCTGGCAACCGCGACGCGCTGGCGCACGCCGCCGGATAATTGGGCCGGTTTGCGGTCCATCGCGTGCCCAAGCCCGACGAGTTCGACTTTCTGCCTCACCAGAGCAGCCCGATCGGATTTCGAGCGGTCTTTATGTACCGCCTCGACCGCCAGAGCCACGTTCTGCTCAACGCTAAGCCAGGGGAAAAGCGAATAGGACTGGAATACAAGCCCGCAGTCCTTGTCAGGGCCAGTAATCTGCTCGCCTTTCAGAGTTATCGATCCGCTGTCAGGCTCGACCAGTCCGGCGATGGAAGAGATCAACGTTGTCTTGCCAGCTCCCGAAAATCCGAGAATTGCGATAAACTCGCCCTCCCGCACATCGAGATCAATGCCGTCCAGCACGTTCGTTATGTCGCCATTCTTTGCGGCATAGCTTTTCCTGACACCGCTCAGCGAAAGGATCGGGTGTTCATTCATGCCAGCCTCCTCAATCAGTGCAGTTCTTGGAAACGAGGGTTTGCAGGCCCATCATCAGCCGATCGAGACCAAAGCCGATCAGGCCGATCACGATCACGGCGAACATAATGCGGGCCAGCGATTGGGAACTTCCGTTCTGAAACTCATCCCAGACGAACTTTCCAAGCCCCGGATTCTGAGCCAGCATTTTAGCGGCGATCAGGACCATCCAGCCAACCCCAAGTGACAGGCGCATTCCTGTAAAAATGAAGGGAAGAGAGGCAGGCAGAACGAGCTTGGTCAGCTTGTCGAACCAGCCCAGCTTCAACACTCAGCCAACATTGAGCAGGTCCTTGTCAATCGAGCTGGTGCCGACTGCCGTGTTGATCAGGGTGGGCCACAAGGAGCAGAGCATCACCACCAGCGCGGATATGACAAATGCCTTTGGCATCAGCGGGTCGGCACTGGTAATCAGCGCCGAAATAACCATTGTCACAATCGGCAACCAGGCCAGCGGGCTAACCGGCTTCATAAGCTGGACCAGCGGATTGATCGCGGCATTTACCAAGGGTGATAGGCCGCACACCAGCCCGATCGGAACAGCAACGATTGTGGCAAGCAGGAAACCCAGCGCCACTGTCTTTAGAGACGTCATAATCTGATCGAGGAATGTTGGCGGACCGGCATATTTGAAGTCCCGCACCGAGCCGGGGTTACCGGCTTCAATGGCCGCCTGATTTCGCGCGTCCTGATCGGCATAGAACTGTGCTTCCACCTCCCGAGCCGCGCTCCATTCGTCGAACAGAGCCACGCCCTGCTCGGCGACCTGGACGGGGCCAGGCAGCGAGCCGAGGGAGGTTTCCACTTGGGGAGCGAGAGCCGCCCACATGGCCAGGAAGGCAAGGATGCCTGCGACCGGGGCGACCAGCGTCGTGCCCCAATCCCTCATCAATTTCGAAAGCGGGCTGGTTTCGGGCAAGCCACTCGTTGGCTTGCTCGGTTCACGCTTTACCTCTGCGGTTGGAGCGCTGCTCTCATGGCCGCCATCATCTGCCACATCGGCATGGGCCGTTGCCATTGTAATACTCCTGTCAGTCAAATCTGCGCGCGGATGAAATCAGCTTTCGCTGACGCCCGACGCGGTCACCCGATCACCCGATTTCAGCCCGATCTCAAACTTGGTGAGATAGTCATTTGGCTTCCTGCCATCATAAGTGATGCCTTCGATGAAGCCGCCTTGAGGGGAACGGAAACCATCGGTTTCAGGCACGGACCCTTCCGGAATTGCGCCATCTTTCATCAACTGTTTTGCAGCAGCGAGATACAGATCGGGGCGGTAGACGGCCTTCGCGGTGTCAAAATACCACTGATCGCTCTTGTCATCGCTGATCTGGCCCCAGCGGCGCATCTGGGTGAGATACCAGACAGCGTCGGAATAATAGGGATAGCCCGCGAACTTATCGAAGAAGATGTTGAACCCCTTCGCATCACGCGTATCGCCCGGCTCAAACGTAAACTTGCCGGTCATCGATGCCGCAATCACTTCTTCGTCAGCACCAACATAGTTTGGGCGGCTCAGTATCTTTACCGCCTCCGGACGATTGGCGCCGTTATCAGCATCGAGCCATTGCTGAGCCTTGATAATCGCGCGCAGCATCGCTGCGGTGGTTGCCGGATATTTCTCGGCAAAATCCTTGCGCAGGCTGAAGACCTTCTCGGGATTATCGTTCCAGATCTGATCATCGGTGATAACCGGCACGCCGATCTTCTTGAATACTGCAGCCTGATTCCAGGGCTCACCCACGCAGTAGCCTTCAATCGTTCCCGCTTCGAGCGTGGCCGGCATCTGCGGCGGCGGCGTGACGGAAAGCTTCACATCAGCGTCGATCACGCCGGTCACATCGCCGGCACCATAGAAACCGGGCTTCAGACCACCTGCCGCCAGCCAGTAACGCAGTTCATAGTTATGTGTGCTGACCGGAAAAACCATACCCATGTTGAACGGCTTGCCCTGCTCCTTGAAGCTCGTGACCACCGGCTGGAGATATGACGCAGAGATCGGGTGCTTTGGCTTGCCGTCCGCGTTCTTGGGCAGGTCGGCCTTGATCATATCCCAGACCTTGTTCGACAAGGTGATGGCGTTGCCATTGAGATCGAGGCTTAGCGGCGCAATCAGGTCCGCTTTTGTGCCATAACCAATAGTCGCTGCAAGCGGCTGACCGGCGAGCATGTGGGCGGCGTCAAGCTGTCCACCGATGACGCCATCAAGAAGGACCTTCCAGTTTGCCTGCGGCTGAAGGCTGACGTTAAGCCCTTCCTCGGCAAAGAATCCCTTTTCTTTTGCAATTGCGAGAGGAGCCATATCTGTCAGCTTGATAAAGCCGAAAGTCAGGTTGGGCTTCTCTATAGAGCCGTCCAGATTGGCGGCTGCGACATTTGTGCCGGACGATTGCTCCCCACTTGAGCCACAGCCTGTCAGGGCCAGACCCGTTGCAAGCACCGCTGCAATCATTGTGCGGCGGTCAAACAGAAGATTCCCAGAAATGACCATTTATCAACCCTTCTTTCCGGTGCGCAAACGCAAAAAAGCCGCCACGAATGATCCCCAGTGGGAACCAAATCGGGCGACGACGTTGCCACAAATGTTGAAACACGGTCCGGTCGGCTATTTCCCACTCAACGTTGAGTGCAGCTTTTCCGAACTCCTCAAGAGCTATCCGATTCGCAGACTAAGCGCAAACAAATATTGCAGTGCAGCAATCTTGCATTGCGTCGCACCAAAGCCGAGCGAGCAATCGGGCGCCCGGCACCAACAGATAAACATCATATCGATGCCTTGTGCAGGATGAACGGTCGAAAAGGAGAACTTGCGCCACGCACCAGTGTAAGGGCTTCAGGTGTCCCATCGAAACTGATCGAACCGCTGCAGTCATAGACGCCACAAACCATCTGACCGCGCTCAATGCTGAACGCCACATCATCGCCCCAAT
>JAHRVR010000056.1 GCA_019090585.1 Sphingomonadaceae bacterium | reverse complement strand
GCCAATGCGATAGACGATGAATGTCCATCCGAGCGCTACCAACACGGCGGGCATGCCAAACTCGATCATCTTCGGTCCTTTCCCGTGTAGGCATTGCTCTTTACAACCCGCCAATCACGCCAAACCCTAACAGAACAGTGCTCGCTCGTTTCGTCCCGCTGCGTTTCAGGGGATGAACCGAATTTCCTAGCCCCTCACCCCTTCACAGGCGGCTGTTTCCTCGAGAATACCAGTTCGCTTGTCGTTGAGGCTTTGGCGTCGAAGGCGTAGCCCTCGGCATTGAAGTCTTTCAGGCCCTCGGCGCGGTCGAGGCGGTTTTCCATGATCCAGCGGGCCATCAGCCCGCGCGCGAATTTCACGTGGTACATCAGCCGCCGGGCCTTGCCGTCCTTCACGTTCAGGAAAGTGGCGGAAATTACTGGGCCGGACAGCGCGCTTTCATCCACGGCCTTGAAATATTCGTTGGAGGCAAGGTTCACTACCGTCTGGTCGTCATGCGCGGCGAGATCCTCCTTCAGGCTTGCCGCAAGGCGGCTCCCCCAGAAATCGTAGAGTGATTTGCCGCGCGGGTTCTTCATCTTCGTGCCCATTTCCAGCCGATAGGGCTGAATCGCGTCCATCGGGCGCAGCAGTCCATATAGGCCGGACAGGATGCGCAAATGGTCTTGCGCATAGGCCAGCGTGTCCTCGCCCATGCTCTTGGCCTCAAGCCCCCAATAGACATCGCCGTCAAAAGTCAGCCCCGCCGGTTTGGCAGAGTTTCTGCGCCCATCAAGGTCGAAAGCCTTGAACCGCTGGGCGTTCAATTCGGCCAGCTTGTCCGAAATGTGCATCAGGTTTTTGAGGTCTGCTGCTGACTGATTCTTGGCGACGCCGGCAATCTCACGCGTGTCGCTGGCAAGGCGGGGGCGGGTTATTTCAAGCTGGGATTCGTGGCTGTCAAAGTTCAGCTTTTTGGCGGGCGATAGAAGCGTAATCATCGGTTTTCGTTTCCTCCTGACATCGGCGCGGAGCCTTGAAAAAGCCCGCGTGCCTGTATGCGTGGGTAAACCGGGGAAGAGGGCCTTCCGCCGTGACGCTGGCAATATCGAGCTGGTGCGATCTTCGCAACAGTGTGCGCCGGCGTGTTGTGGATGCTGGATCGTGCATACCCCCTTGCAATCCGGCCCGCACCCGTCATTCTTCCACACTGGCGGCAACGATTGCCACATAGAAGAGGGGAACAATGATGCCTGAATCAGTCAACCAGGCCTATATTTTCGTGCCGATGCTGATGGTCGTGCTGCTTACGATCATCACCTTCGTGCGCATGAGCGCGGCGCGCGGGGCGACGATGAAGGAGATGGATGCCTCGTATTATCGCGCGCACCTTGGCGCGGGGGAGCCTGAATCCACCACCGCTGCTGCGCGTCACTATGGCAATTATTTTGAAATGCCGACGCTGTTTTACGCGGGTTGCCTTACTGCATTCGTGCTTTCGGGCGTGGGCCAGTGGACCGTGCTATTTGCCTGGGGATACGTTGTCCTGCGGCTGGTGCAGAGCGTGATCCACGGGACCTACAACAATCCGGTTCACCGCGGCATGGCGTTTATGCTGAGCAGTGTGTTCATGATCGCGCTGTGGATCAATATTGGGATCGTGGTGGCTGGCAAGCTGTAACGGGCTTCAGACGCGCACTGATCCGGCCATTTGACGTGGGTCATTTCATACAATGGCCGGGCAGGGGTATATTCCGTTCTGTTATGTCGCTTCCCAAGGCGACCTGATGCAAAGGAGGAATTGCCATGCGTGAAACGACCATGGAAGACCGCCGTAAGGAACTGGAGTCGCTGCTCGAAGAGTTCAAGCAGCATCCTGAGCGGGACTGGACCGAACAGCGCAAGCGCGCGAAAGTGCTGAGCGAGATGATCGCTGCGCACGATAGTTCGCGCGACTGATAGTAGGCGCAACCGGCTCTGCCGCCGCATTCAGGCCCTGACTGCGGTTTCGCTGTCGGTTCCGCTCTCGCCACGGCACAAGTGGATGAGCTGGTCGAGTTCGAAGATGTGAAAGCGTTTTGAAAGCTTGAGGCCGATCGATCCGTCGACGGTCCATTGCACTATTCCAGAGAACGGGTCGCTGCCTTCGATCTCGACCGAAACGGTCTCGCCGGGGGTAAGCAGGCCGCTGGGAACATTGCCGAGGCGGCAGCCGGCGAGTGATAATTCGACGAGCAGCGCATCGAGCGCGCGTGTTCCACAATAGCGCACTCTGGCCGTGCGGCACACGGCAAAACGCGAATGTTCGCGGATGATGAGGACTGTCATCCTTGTCCTTCCTGAATCGCCAAATGGCCCGCCAAATGGTCCTAAGTCAGGAAGAGTGACGCTTAATGGTTAAGTCTTGGTTGCCTCGGCATTGGTGCAAGGCGTGAGTGTTCAGGCAAGCAGTGTTGCAGGATTGGGCATTGGCTGCTTTTTCTGCGCGTTGATTAGCGAGAGTACGCAGCGCACCACGACCAGCACGATTACGGCGGGCAGCAGCAGGAAGCCGATCAAAACCAGCATGAGGATCATGCTGACGATCCCACCGACAAGGCCGATCCAGAAGGTGTTGATCAGGTACTGGTAATGCGAAGCTTCCCACGCTTCCTGGCTCTCGCCCTTCCAGACATAGGCGAGCACGACGCCCACGATTGAGGTGATGCCAAGGATAAAAGAGGACAAGTACAGCAGGCTGATGATGGTCGGCTGGTTGAAGTCAAAGCCTGACGCGGGTTGCTGCGTTGCCGAGGGTTTCGCCCCGGTCCGGGGCGCTGTCATGCTTTCGGGTGGTCTGTCGAGCCTGTCCCGGTCTTCGCCTTCTGCCATTGCGGAATCCTTGATCTGCTTCGGTGGGCAAGCATAACCCGCGGCCGGGCAGGAGTCACGCCGGACTATCGCCGGGTCAGCTGCGATGGGCACCAGTTGCCGCGCCGTCCGGTCCAGGGTTCGGCCAGCCCTTCGGAGACAAGCACGTCGCCAAGGCTTTGCCCGCCGCGGCTGACGACCCTGAGCAGGCGGCCATAGCGATCCCGGTCGCGCCTGCCCGCCAGCAATTCAAAACGCCCGGCATTGAGCAGGGCGATGAGCCGCACGGTTGCTTTGTCTCCCTGAGCCTTTTCATCTGCGCAGCCGGGCTGGTGGGTTTCAGGCGTGTTGATGTCGGCAATGCGGATCTTTTCGCCGTCGAGCCAGAAAGTGTCGCCATCGACAACACAGGTAACGCGCGGCGAGGATGAGCAGAGTGCGAAAGTTGCGGCGAGCAGGAGCGGGGAAAATGGCATGATCCGCTCTGACTCGGCTTCGCGGGCAAGCAGAGCCATACGTGAAGATACGCAATTTCTCTCGGCTTTGGATATACTACCTGCGAAATTTCGCAGTTTTCAAAGCCTCAGGAACAGGCACTGCCAGTGCGCCGCTCAACGGGTTTGAAAGGCTTCCGGCGGCCAGGGCTGTCATGCCGGGCCAAGCAATGATCGGTCTTTGTGCAGGGGAAAGCCCGCCAATCACCGCCATCTGGATGGCAATCGACGCGAAACTGGCGGAGGCCGCAAAGCGATGAAGATCACGACCGCGCTGATGCGCTCAGACAGACCTGCCATATCGGCAAAGCGCATAAAGGCGGCGATTTCGTTCGCCGCCAGTTTGGTTCCGAAAAACGAGCCAGCGGACAACAAAGGGCATAATGCGCAGATGTGTAGAGGACGCCGATCAACGCAGTGAAGACAAGGATCGCCAGAAGGGCCGTAAGCGCGAAATTCATCCTCCGGACATTCGCAATTCCGCCTCATCCATTGTCAATTGCGTTCCCTTGGGCCAAAGCTCCGATCATGTCTAATCCGCACGATCCTGCCCAGGAACAAATAGGGCTGGCCAAGGCCCAGACCCTCATCGAGGCGTTGCCCTATCTGCAAAGATATGCCGGCTCTACTTTCGTGGTCAAATATGGCGGCCACGCAATGGGTGATCCGGAGCTGGCACATGATTTCGCGCAGGACATCGTGTTGCTCAAGGCCGTGGGTATAAACCCGGTGGTTGTGCATGGCGGCGGCCCTCAGATAGGCGCGATGCTCAAAAAGGTGGGTGTCGAATCCGAGTTCGTCGACGGATTGCGGGTCACTGACAAGCAAACCGCCGAGATTGCGGAAATGGTATTGTGCGGATCGATCAACAAGGAATTGGTCGGCTGGATTGCCGGGGCAGGCGGAAAGGCTATTGGCATATCGGGCAAGGATGGCGGTCTCGTCACTGCGCGCAAGCTGGCCCGCACGGCCAAGGACCCGGATAGCAATATTGAGCGTGTGCTGGATCTGGGTTTCGTGGGCGAGCCTGACATGATCGACACGCAGGTTATTGAGACAATGTCTTCGGCCGGACTGATCCCGGTGATCGCGCCGATCGCGCCCGGTGCCGATGGATCGACTTACAATATCAATGCCGACACCATGGCCGGCGCTATTGCCGCAGCGCTTAATGCATCGCGCCTTTTCCTGCTGACCGATGTGGCAGGCGTGCTTGATAAGCAGGGCACACTGCTGACCGACCTGAGGCCGGCGGATATCAAACGATTGCAGCAGGACGGCACGATTTCCGGCGGGATGATCCCGAAACTGGAAACCTGCGTCCATGCCGTTGAGGCCGGGTGCGAGGCGGCGGTTGTGCTCGATGGGCGCGTGCCGCACGCGATGCTGCTTGAGATGTTTACGCAGGAAGGCGCGGGCACGTTGATCCGGGCCGGGTAACACAGCGCTGGATAGCCTTGGCTCTTGTCTTGCGGCAGAGCCATGCGCTCGGCTATCAGCAACATCATCCCAACCTTATCATGAGGCAGGACCTTGCTACTATACACGCTCATCGACATCGTCGGCTACCTGATCAACATCATCGTTGTGTTCGTGATTGTGCAGTTCGTTTTGAGCCTGCTGATCTCGTTCAATGTGGTGAACATGCAAAATCAGTTCGTTTCGGCGATCTGGACTGCGATCAACGCCCTGCTTGATCCGATTTTCCGGCCTATCCGCCGCATCATGCCGGATACAGGGGCGATCGACTTTTCGCCCATGGTTCTGATCATTGGACTGGTGATCCTGCAAAAGATCTTGCACGGCTTTGCAATGGCAAGCCTGCCTTGACAGTTGCCGCGATCATCGATGGCAAGGCACATGCAGCACAGTTGCGCGCCCGCGTGGCTGAGCTGGCAGCATCATTTGAGCGAAAGTCAGGGCGAAAGGCGGGACTTGCCGTCGTGCTGGTGGGCGATGACCCGGCCAGCCAAGTCTATGTTCGCAACAAGGGTAAGAAAACCGTCGAATGCGGTATGGCGAGTTTTGAACATCTGCTGCCTGAAGCGACGAGGCAGGAAGACCTGATCGCGCTGGTCGAAAAGCTAAATGCCGATCCGGCGGTGGACGGCATTCTTGTGCAATTGCCGTTGCCCGATCACCTTGATGAACAGGCGGTGGTTGACCGGATCAATCCCGACAAGGATGTCGATGGGCTAACACCGGCGAGCACCGGGCGGCTGGCTCTTGGCCTCCCGGGCCTGGTGCCGTGCACGCCGCTTGGCTGCCTGATGATGCTGAAGGACAGGCTGGGCAGTCTTTCCGGCCTTGATGCCGTGGTTATCGGCCGTTCCATTCTGGTTGGTAAGCCCATGGCGCAATTGCTGCTGGCGGAAAGCTGCACGGTTACGATCGCCCATAGCCGCACGAAAGACCTACCCGAAGTGGTGCGTCGCGCTGACATCATTGTCGCTGCAGTTGGTCGCCCGAAAATGGTGATGGGTGACTGGATCAAGCCGGGCGCCACGGTGATTGATGTGGGTATCAATCGCTTGCCGCCCGAACCGGGCAAGGAAAAGGGCAAGCTTGTCGGTGATGTCGATTATGATGAGGCGGCCAAAACCGCAGGGGCGATCACCCCGGTGCCGGGCGGGGTCGGGCCGATGACCATCGCTGTCTTGTTGCGCAATACTGTCGTGGCCGCCCATCGCAATGCGGGTCTGGAGCTTTCCGCCGACGCGATCTGAGAAGTGTATTTGCCTGATGTGCCGGGCGCAGGGTTTGCGCAGTCAAACCTTGACCGACGCCGCTTATTGCAAAGTCATGTCGTCAGCGTCGTCGCTATCGTCCCGGAGGCCGAAGAATTGCAGCAATTGCACCAGCAGTTCGCACCGCGCTGAAATATCGGATGCCTCCAGCAGGGCCTGCTTTGATGCCGGATCGAATGGCACGATCTGGCATACGCCATTGATCAGCGAAAAGTCATCCAGCCGCGTCACTGATTCCCAATCCACCGCGTAACCTTGCGCTTCGGCAAAGGCCCGTGCTTCGCGCTCGAAAGAGGCGCGCTCGACGGCTGCCAGATGCTGGCCCAACGGCTCTTCTATCAGTTCAGCCTCGATCTGCCGGAATGGCGTTGTGACATCCAGTTCGCGAATGATTCGGAACCGGGATTCGCCTTCCAGTATGATGTTATAGCGCCCGTCTTCCGAGGCTTCGACGTCACTGATGCGGCCAAGGCAGCCCATGTTAAAGAGCGGCGCGTTCTCAGTTCCCTGCTGTGGCTGGACCATTCCGATGCGGCGGTCGCGGGCCAGTGCATCGCTGATCATCGCCTGGTATCGCGGCTCGAAAATGTGCAATGGCAATTGCAGTCCGGGATACAGAACCGCGCCGGGCAAGGGGAAGATCGAGATGCGCGAGCTGGTCATGATCAACCGAACAGGATTGTCGAAAGCCGGCGCCGGGTAGTGGCTGCCCAAGGATCCTCAAGGCCGATCGCCTCGAATATTTGCAGCAATTTCGCCTTGGCGGCGCCTTCGTTCCACTCACGGTCCTTGGTGATCATCGCCAGCAGTGTGTCAGCCGCCGCATCGCGTTCGCCCGACGCGAACGCGGCGTTGGCATAGGCGAGCTGGGCGTCCATGTCGTCGGGCGCGGCCGTGGCGGCAGTGCGCAGCGCGGCAAGTTCGCTGTCATCGGGCTTGTCCTTGGCCAGCTCCAGCGCTGATTTTGCGCGCCCGATCCCGGCATCTTCGGCCATGGCAGGATCGAGCGCGGCAAGCACGGTCTGTGCCTCATCGGTGTGGCCGGCCACGGTCAGCGCACGGATCAGTCCGGCGTGAGCCTGGGCATTGTCCGGTGCGATTTCGACGATCTGGGAGAAGATACCGGCGGCCCGTTCGCCATCGCCGGTGCCAAGCACTTCCTCGCCCATGGCGAGCAACGGCGTGATGTCTTGCGGGGGCGCTGCTCCGTCGGCTCCGGCCTGAACCGGGAGTTTTTCCAGCAGCTCGTCAAGCGCGTCCTTCAGCTGCGATTCGCTTCGGGCATTGGTCAGGTCCGCAACAGGCTGGCCCTGAAACAGGGCGTAGATGGTCGGGATCGACTTGACCTGGAATTGCGCGGCGATGAACTTTTCTTCGTCGACATTGATCTTGGCAAGAAGCACGCCCTTGTCTGCATACTCGGCCGCAACCTTTTCGAGCAAAGGCGCGACCGCCTTGCACGGTCCGCACCATTCTGCCCAGAAATCGAGGATGACCAGCTTTGTCATCGATGGTTCCGCCACTTCCTGGCGGAATCGGTCTACTGCTTTTTGCTCGTCGATATTGAGGCTCATGCTCGCCAAGATACCTGCTCCGTTTTCCGGGTTTCAATTTGAGGACCATTTTGGGCCTTTATGTGCGTTTGTGAAGCCTTATAGCGCGAATTGATGCTTGTCGCTGTGGAACGGTTTGCAAAGCAAGGTTTTCACTTGCGGCCCACTGTTACGGGTGCTAACCGCGCGCCTCACCCCGGCCCATCGCACCGTCGAATAGGCCGCAAGCGCACGAGCGGGCGTAGCTCAGGGGTAGAGCACAACCTTGCCAAGGTTGGGGTCGAGAGTTCGAATCTCTTCGCCCGCTCCAGTTCCTTTATCGAGGGTATATTCCGGAAACCCAACGGGTGGGCGGCCATGCTCTGTCCAGTTTTCCGACAGAATTACAGTCTGGCCCGCGGCCTGTATTGGGCACGCCCCTTGGAGAGCCGGGTTTAGAGGCGGTTCCAGATATCGAGAGCTGCGACTTTGTATCCTTCGGCCAGGGTTGGGTAGTTGAAGCTGTTTTCGACAAAGTAGTCGATGCCGCCGCCAAGGTTGAGCACTGCCTGGCCAATATGGATCAGCTCGCTCGCACCTTCGCCAATAATATGTACGCCCAGAACCTTGCGCGTTTCGCGATTGCATATGATCTTCAGGATACCGCTATCCATGCCCATGATGTGGCCGCGTGATGTTTCGCGAAAGCGCGCTATGCCGCACTCATACGGAATCTTTTGGGTTCGCGCGTCACATTCGGACAACCCGACAGAGGAAAGCTCGGGAACTGCATAGACGCCGTAAGGGTTATGGTGGTCACCGCCCGAGGTGACTTCGCCAAATGCGTGACAAGCAGCGGCGCGGCCCTGTTCCATTGAAGTGGAAGCAAGGCTGGGGAATCCGATTACGTCGCCGGCTGCATAGATGTGTGGCTGGCTGGTTTGAAAAGTCTCGCGGTCAACAGATAGCCGCCCGCGCGCATCGGCCTCCAACCCGCAACCTTCGAGATTGAGTCTGGTCGTTGCGCCCATCCGGCCTGCGGTAAACAGAGCTAATTCGGAAGTGACTTGCCTGCCGTCCTTGAGGACGCAGATGGGTGATCCGTCGGGGGCAAAGTCAACGCGTTCAATCTCACCTGAAAGACGCAGTGCAATCCCGCGGTCACGCATCTGATGGATGAGATGCTCAACGATTTCCTGGTCCATGAAATCAAGCAGGCTTGCGCGCGGCTCGATCAGGGTGATCGGCACGTCGAGCGCACTGAAGATCGTGGCATATTCTATGCCGATAACGCCGCCGCCAACGACGGTCATGCTGCGCGGCAGGCGCGGTTTCTGGATGAAATCGTCGCTGTCGAGAACATTGGTGCCGTTGAAGGGTATGCCATGGGGCCGGAAGGGCTGGGTGCCAACGGCGATCAAAATCTTTTCGGCTTCGACAATGGTGTCGACGGCCCTGTCATCGATCTGCTGGACGATCGAGATGCTGTTCGGCCCGGAAAATGTAGCACTCCCGACAATGGTGTTAACGCCGTTTCGGGCGAACTGATGTTCGAGGACCGAGACTTCGTAATCGAGGGTCTTGGCCATCCGCGTCTTGAGATCGGCGGATTCGATTTTCTTCTTGGCACGGTAGGAGTGGCCGTAAAATTCGCGCTCTCGCCAGCCTGAAAGATTGAGCGCGGTTTCGCGCAGGGTTTTTGACGGGATCGTCCCGGTATGGACGGAGACACCGCCAACCTTGCTGCGATCATCGACGACAAGCACCGATTTGCCAAGCTTGGCGGCCTGAATTGCTGCCCGGCGACCGGCTGGGCCGCTTCCAAGCACGACATAATCATATTTCGACATCAGATTGCCTCTTGTTCCCATAGAAACCAGAACGGGCGAGGTGGTGGGTTTTCTAGGACAAAACCGGGAATGACCTCAGATCATTTCAATCGTTCCTTCAAGGCTTTCGCGCATCTTCTGCAAGGCGCCCGCTTTGAGCTGATGAATCCTTGGGACGCTTACACAGAGGACTTCGGCGATCTCGGAGAGGTTTAGCTCCTCGACGAAATAGAGCTGAATGACGAGTTGCAGACGTTGCGGTAAAGCCAGGATCGCTGCTCCTACCTGTTCACGCATTTCCTCGTTCTCAAGCAGCTCCAGGCTGTCTGGCAAGTCATCGGCAAACGCAGTGTCGCTGTCAGAATAGACTTCATCGATCGGCTCAAAGCGCATCGGCTCGCTGGAGGAGCGCAGGGCCGCCAACTCCGCTTCATTCACTTCAAGGGCTTTGGCAAGTTCAGGTGTTGTCGGATCGCGGCCCAGCTCCTGGCGCAGTTTCTCGGTTGCTTCACGCAGCATTCGGCGCCGCTGCGTTCCGCCGCGCGTTAGCGGAATTGTTCGCCGGATGAGATCGACCATCGCCCCGCGCACACGCATCTTGGCATAGGCGGCAAAGCCATCCTCCCCCGGGCCTTCATGGCGCTGGGCGCATTCGGTGAGCGCAACAAGGCCTGACTGCATCAGATCCTCAAGCTCGATCCCTTGTCGGCCCGATCCATATACGTGCCAGGCCAGTCGCTTTACCATCGGCAGGAACCGCCGAATGCGGTCGGCCGTGTCGCCGGTATAGGCATTGGCAACCGAGGCGCTGGTGGAGGCACTTGCACCAAAGGCGCTATGATCATGTTTCATGCGGGAATACCCTCGTAAGTTTCGGTCATATCCGGTTGGGGAAGGCCCAGAGCTTCCTGCTCCGGCTGCTCGCCGCCAATCACGGCAATCACGTCGATCGGTTGGGATGCAGGTAGCTCGGCAATGGAAAGCACCAGACAGCTGGAAGCGCGCATCTTGAGCAGCGCTGCCAGCGCACGGCGCGCCTTTGGCTGGACAACCAGCGCCATCGCTCCTGCGCCCGGCTCTCGGCCTTCTTGCAGCGCGTTAACCTGATCGCCGATCATCCGCGAGAGATCGGGCTCGATCACGGGCTGTCCCGTCATCGGATCGTGCAACCCCTGCACGATGGCGTTTTCAAGCGCTGCATCAAGCGTGATGACGGGCAGGCATTTGTCCGGCGGACAAATCTGTCCCACGATTAACGCGCCCAGATCAGCACGCAGCAATTCGACGAGAACGTCGTGTTCCTGCGTTTGCTGCACTGCCCGGCTGATGCTTGTCAGGATCGGCAGAGGATGTGCGATGGAAATGCCATCCTGAAGAAGAGTGCGGAGCAAACGAGTCACCGCCGCAAGGGTAAGAGGCTGGGGATAGATTGTTTCGACGAGCCCGGCAGAATGCTCCTTCACTGCATCGATCAGCGCCTGAACTTCATCAGGGCCAAGCAGGTCTTGTGGGCACTGGGCCAGAATCTGGTTGAGATGGGTTGCGATTACAGTGCTGGCATCAACCGTAAGAAATCCTTCTGCAATTGCATGATCCCGCGCGCCTGTATCAATCCACAAAGCGGGACATCCGAAGCTGGGGTCTTGGGTTTCTTCGCCTGTCAGGCCATGGCCAGCGCGCGCTTCGCCTGCATCGATGGCAAGGATCTTGTCTGCCCGGACGCTCGCCCCGCCGAGCACGACCCCGCCCAACACAATGCGATAGTCATGCGGCGGCATCTCCAATGCATCGCGCACGCGAAATTGGGGAACAACAAACCCGAAGGCCTGACTGAGCTGTTTGCGAACGCCGGTAATCCGGGCAACCAGCGGTGAGCCGCGGCGATCATCGACAAGCTGCACAAGGCCGTAACCCAGCTCGATGGTAACCAGCGTATGATCGGACACATCGCCAAGCGTGATCCGGGCTGGATCAACTGGCTTGGTCGGTTCCTCTACAACTTCGGGCGGCAGTGCTGCACGCTTTCTCAGCTTGTGCCACGCCCACAGAGCGAGAGCCGATGCGGGCAGAAAAATACTCTGCGGCATCGCGGGAATGGCGCCCATTGCGGCCATAATGATAGCGACCGGAAGCCAGGTGCTGGGATTGATGAACTGGCGTCCAATCTGTCCGGCCAGGTCCTGACTGTCCGAAACGCGTGTAACGATAACTGCCGCCGCGATCGACAGCAGCAGCGACGGAACCTGTGCCACCAGTGCATCGCCGACAGCCAGCGTGATATAGACTTCAGCGGCATCGCCGGCGGACAGGCCATAGCTGATCATGCCAAGGCAGAAGCCGGCAATGATGTTTACACCCAGAATCAGCAACGCGGCGATCGCATCGCCTTTTACGAACTTGGAAGCACCGTCCATCGAGCCGTAGAAGTCCGCCTCTGTCGCCACCTCGCGGCGGCGCTCCTTCGCCTCTTCGGCAGTCAGCAGACCGGCAGCAAGATCGGCATCGATTGCCATCTGCTTGCCCGGCAAGGCATCAAGTGTGAAACGAGCGGACACTTCCGAAACGCGGCCTGCGCCTTTCGTTACGACGACAAGGTTGATGATGATCAGGATCAGGAAAACGAACAGCCCGACAGCAAAGTTGCCGCCAACAAGGAACGCCCCGAAAGCCTGGATCACTTTGCCGGCGGCGGCCTCTCCTTCGTGACCATGGACCAGCACAACACGTGTGGACGCGACATTGAGCGCGAGGCGCAGCAAGGTCGCGAACAGCAGGACAGTGGGAAACGATGAAAAGTCCAGCGGCTTGATCGCGTTTAGCGCGGCCATCAAAATAGCCACTGAGAGCGCAATGTTGAGCACGAAGGACACGTCAAGCAACACGGCCGGAACCGGCACGATCATCAGCCCTATGAGGGCAAGGATGCCGCCCGGCAGCGCCAAGGCGGATGGATGCGGAATGCGAAGTAGTGGGCTCACAGGCCAAACCTTTTCATCTGGCCATATGCACCGCGCACAAGATCAGGCGCGGCGCTGCCGCCGTCTGCGCTGCCCATTGAAAATGTGCTTTGCAGCGTGTCGGACATGGATTTTTGCTGCACCGAAACTGGCGCCGACTTGCGCATTGCGTGCTGCGCGGAATGAAATTCGCGGGCGATCGGACCGCCGGAAACCCGCGTTGTTGCCGGAATCCAGCCCGTATCCTCTTTCGCGATGGCAGACGGATCAATGGCATCGACCCGGAACTCGCCCCGGGTCTGAACATCCATCGCCGCGTCCATCTTGCCGCGGATCACCTCCATCACACCGGAAAGGCTGCGCGGCGCGCTGTCATTGCTATAGAAGATCGGGCGGTTGGCCTTTGCAGCCCGCGGCAGGAGCGCCGCAGCGCTTTGCCCGGGATCGT
>JAHRVR010000055.1 GCA_019090585.1 Sphingomonadaceae bacterium | reverse complement strand
GGCTATGGCTTCAAGGGCGTCAAGCTGGATGGCAATGATCCGGCCGCCTTCCACGCGGGAATGACTGAAGTGGTTGAGCAGGTTCGCGCCGGTGAGGGCCCGATCTTCGTCGAAGCTTTGACATTGCGGCTTGGCACTCATGCCGGCTTCCAGGACAATGAAATGCTCACGAAAGAAGAGCTGGCAGCGGGCATGGCGAACTGGCCTGTTCCCAAGACCCGTGCGCTGTTGCTCGAAGCGGGTATCTGCACCGAGGACGAGCTGGCCGGGATCGACTCTGCCGCTGCCGCCGAAGTGCAAGAAGCCGTCGAATTCGGCTTTAGTGCGCCGGAAGCCAGCACAGACGATATGTTTGACGACGTGTATGCCGATGGCACGGTTGTTCCAAAGCGCGGCGTCTATCCGGTGCGCGAGGCAGAGGGCCCGCTTACCGGTGAGACTCGCGAAATGGCGATGTTCGAGGCGATCATCAGCGCGCAGGACAATGCGCTGGAGGCAGATCCGGGCGTCATCTTGATGGGCGAGGACATTGGCGATCCGCCGGGCGGCGTTTTCAAGACCACCGCGGGTCTTCAGACCAAGTGGGGCGCGGACCGTGTTCGCCCAACCCCGATTGCTGAACAGGCGATCATCGGTGCGGGTATCGGTTCAGCCCTTGTCGGCATGCGCCCGATCACGGAAATCATGTTCAGCGATTTCACCGCTGTGTGCCTGGACCAGATTGTCAACCATGCTGCCAAGCAGCGCTACATGTCTGGCAGCGCGACCAACGTTCCCATGACCATCCGCGTCCTGACTTCGGGCAGTATCGGCGGCTTCGGCGCGCAGCACAGCCAGTCGCTGGAAGCCTGGCTGCTGCATACGCCGGGATTGAAAGTTGTCTATCCGTCCAGCACTCTGGATGCCAAGGGCCTGCTTTCTTCTGCGATCTGGGATGAGGACCCCGTCGTTGTCATGGAATCCATGGCCATGATCTTCGGTGCGCCCAAACAGGAAGTGCCGGTCGGCGATTATCGTATTCCGCTCGGCGTTGCCAAAGTCCTGCGCGAAGGTACGGACATCAGCCTGATTTCCTTTGGCTGGGAGGTCCATCATTGCATGGCCGCAGCGGAAGAGCTGGCGAAGGATGGCATCAGTGCTGAAGTGATCGATCTGCGCTCACTGATGCCGCTTGATTACCACCGCGTGCTGGATTCGGTGAAGAAGACCGGCCGCGCGCTGGTTGTTCATGCTGCTACAGAATTTTGCGGCCTCGGTTCGGAAATTGCAGCGACGATCAACGAAGAGCTGTTCTCCAAGCTGAAGGCTCCGGCCTGCCGCTTTGGTGCGGATTACATTCCGATCAGTTTCAACAAGAATATCGAAGCAGCTCAGATGCCAAACGCTCCTTCGATCACGGCGCGCGTCAAAGAAGTTTGCGCCATGTAATTACCGTCATTCGCGTTTCATCTCGTCCCGGTCTGGATGAGCTGAAACGCGATGTCGTAAAGCTTGAAATGCCGGTCAGCGCGGGCTGATCCTTCCACCATCCTCCAAGGCCTTGGCGGGGTTGAGGACGACTTCATCTCCCTCGGCCAGCCCGCCGGTCACTTCGCCATATTCATCGTTGATGTGGCCCAGCGAGACTTCGCGAGAGCTGGCCCTGCCGCCATCATTGACGAAGACGCGCCATTCGCCTTTTGCGCCCCGGAACAATGCGCCGATCGCAACGCGCAGTGCATCTGTCTTTTCCCACAGCACGATGGTGGCGTCGATCTGGTAGCCGTGGCCGAGCCGGGCTGCCTGTTTCATTGCGGCGTCAGTGAAGCGGATGATGACATTGACGCGCTGCTCCTCGATCCCGAGCGCCGAGATCTTGAGTGTGCCAAACGGTTCGATGCGCTCGACCCGCGCAGGGAGGGGTTTCGGGCCGCCCCATTGCGTGATCATGACCCGGTCGCCGGGCTTTACGCGCACCGCATCGCGCGACAGCAGATCAACCACCACTTCGATCTGTCCGGCATCGCCAATTGTCATCAGCGGTGTGCCCTCGATAATTACGCCTTCGCTTTCGGTGATGACCGACAGGACAGAGCCGCTGGCGGGCGCAAGCACGGGGACCGGTGCACCCGATGGCTTGCCCGAGGTGCTGGCAAGCAAGGCGCTGGCCCGCGCTGCTTCGGCCTGTGCCTGGCTGACGGCGGCTTGCCCGGTGGTGACGCGGGTGCGATCCGATTCCAGCTGCGCTTTGGAAAGGAAGCCGCGCGTTGCAAGCTTTTCTGCGCGCGCAAGATCACGCCGGGCTTGGGAAAGTGATGCACCCGCGCTGCGCTGTGCGGCTCTCGCGGCGGCCAGAGCGGCCTTCGCCTCCTGCCGTGAGCGGGTATCTAGCGGGCTGGCCGGACGCCCTGTCATGCGCGTGATGAGGACGCCGCGCCCAACCGTGTCTCCCGCTTCCAGTTCGATACGGGAAAGATAGCCGGTCACGGGGGCGGAAATGACGTAGAACTCCTCAGCCTGGGTCACGCCGTCATCGGTGATCCCCACTTCCATGGCTCCGCGCGTGACTTTGCCGGTATCGACGGGCGTTGCTGCGGGCCAGAACGCAAATAGCAATGCCGCCAGCAGCAACGTGCCGATTGCCAGCGTCCAGCGCTAGCGCGTGATGAACGGGACCATCAGTCCCGCGCCTTCAGCACACGGACCATGTCGAGGTTCATCACGCGCCGCGCCACGACGAAAGCGGTCAGCGTTGCTGCGATCAGCACGATGACAATCGAAATGCCGTAAGTCGCGCGTGTGGGTGCAAAAGGCAGCCGGAATAGATCTGAACTGAACATATCGGTCATCAATTGTGCCAACCAATAGCCGATTACACATCCCAATGGCACCGCCACAACGATCAGCAGCGCCACTTCGCCCAGCAGCACGATGCCCACTTCGCTGCGATGATAGCCCAGCACGCGCAGTGTTGCGAGCTCATGCGCGCGTTCGGAAAACAGAATGCGGGCGCTGTTGTAAACCACGCCCACCGCAATGGCAGAGGCGAAGGATATGTAGAAAAACAGCATGGTGTAGATGTTCTCGTCGATCACTTCTTCAAATTTTTCCATGGCGGCATCGCGCTCTGTTACACCCAGTATCCGCGGCATTTCCTTGAGCTGTGTCAGTATTGTGTCGTGTTTCTCCGAGTCGATCAGGATGTTTGCGGAACTTGCCGGTGTTGCGTCCCGGGTGATCGATTGCAGAGTTGATTCCATGGCATAGGCGCGCGCACCGATGAATTCGTCGACAATGGCGGCAACGGGCTGCATCAGCTTTGTCCGCCTTCCGCCAAGCTGCTCGATAAAGACTGTGTCGCCTGCCTCCACTTTCAGTTGGTCAGCAAGCTGCCGGCTGAGCATGAGGCCGGTTGGCGGCATGGATATTTCGCTGCCGTCGCTATCAATCCGCGCAGTTAGCCACGCGTCATTGTCCACGCTTTCGATGGCGGTGCGTTCAAATCTGTTGCCGTTGCTCATTCGCACAGGGACGGCGCGCGCTCGTTCAACTCGCAGTACGCCATCGATCCGGGCCAGAGCATGGAGCGCATCCTCGTTCTGCGGCTCGGTAAAGCTCACCGTCATGTCCTGGCGCTGGGCCCGGAAGAAATTGGAATCGAGCATCGCCTGGGTGGCATCCATGAATTGCAGGGTGGAAAAGAGCAGTGCCAGAGACAGCGCGACACCAAAGGCCGTAATGGCGGAGCGTCCCGGCCAGCGGGCGATATGGCGCACGATCATATGGCCTATGGCGGAAAAGCCGGTTTTTTGCCCCAGCGTCTCGATAAACCCTGCGCGATAGACCGGCGGTGGCGGCGGCGCCATGGCGGTTGCCGGGCTAAGCCTGATGGCAGACCATACGCCGGCCAGTGCGCCAAGCGCGGCTGAGAGCAAAGACAGCGCACCTGCCCCCAGGAATACGGCGGGTGAGATCCGGTAATAGAGGAACGGAAACCGATAGAATTCGGCATAGAGACCCGTCATCGCCCGCCCCATCCAAACGCCCGCCAGCGATCCCATTGCTACGGCGAGTACGGCGATCGCCAGCGCAAACTTCAGGTAATGCCAGCCGATCGCCCAATCGGAATAGCCGAAGGCCTTGATCAGGCCGATCTGCGTGCGTTCGGTTCGGATCATCCGGCCCAGCACGATATAGACCAGGAAAGTCGAGACCAGCAGGAACACCGGAGGGATGACTCTGGTCATGGCGTCGAGTTGCATCAGCTCATTCTCGAGGAAGGCGTCGCTGATGTGATCTTCGCGTCCAAAGGCACCCGTTCCGCCATAAGGCGATAGAACCGTGTCCACCTTGCGGATTACGTCTGCTTCCGATGCTCCGCGTTCCAGCGTCAGCGATAAGGTGTTGATCGCCTCGACCCGGTCGGTCGCTGCTTCCAGTGCCTCGGTACCCATCCAGAAAATGCCAAAGCGTGATTGGTCCGGGACCAGCTCTCCCGGTGCGATGGCCCAGATGTAATCGGGCGCAAGGCCGATCCCGACGATCCTCAGTCGCTGCATCTTGCCGTAGATCAGCGCATCCACCTCGTCGTTCAGTCCCAGCGCATTGGCTTGGGCGAAGGCCTCGTCCACCACCGTTTCGGCGGCATGGCCGGGACGCGGCATTCGGCCTTTGCGCATGATCAGCTGGTTGAGCCTGTTTCCGCGATATTCGTCAACCGAGTTGATGAGCGCGCGCACCGGCAGAACACGGCCTTTCATGTCCAGCGTGGCATATTGCTTGATGCCGCCTTCAGCGATCCTCACGCCGGGCACTTGTCTGACGCGCTCTGTAATGCTGCGCGGCGCGCGGGTCATGTTGGCAAAGACATCCGCGAAATGGTTGCGTGCGTAATAGGCATCGCGCGTCTCGGTCAGGGAGCGGTGGACGCCCGTGGACAGGACAAAGGTGGCGGCGGCAGCGGCCAGCACCAGAGCGATGGCAAACGCCTGACCGCGCATATGCCACAAGTCGCGCAGCAGTTTTCGGTCAAGCGCGTTCACCAGCTGATGCCCGCCGGATCGATCGGCGCATCATTTTGGACAACACGCACGATCTGCCCGTCAAGGAAGTGGAACACCCGGTGCGCCATCGCCGCGATTCCGGCATTGTGCGTGATGATAACCACTGTGGTGCCCAGCTCGCGATTGGCTTGCGCCAGCGCTTCAAGCACATGGGTGCCGGTCTTGCTGTCCAGCGCGCCGGTTGGCTCGTCGCACAGCAGCACGCCCGGCTGCTTGGCGATGGCGCGGGCCACGGCAACACGTTGTTGTTCTCCGCCAGAAAGCTGCGCGGGATAGTGGTCCTTCCGGTCGGCCAGACCGACCAGCGCCAGCGCATCGCTTGCGTCCATCGGGTGTTCTGCAATGTCAGTGACGAGGCGGACATTCTCCTCGGCGGTGAGGCTGGGGATCAGGTTGTAGAACTGGAAGATGAAACCCACATTTGCCCGGCGGAAACGTGTGAGGCCGGTGTCGTCCAGGTTGGTGAGCTCGCTATCCTTGTAGAACAGCTTGCCCGATGTCGGACGGTCAAGCCCGCCGACAATGTTGAGCAAAGTGGACTTCCCGCTGCCCGACGGGCCAAGCAGGACGAGGATTTCGCCGTCAGGGATTTCCAGATCGACCCCGCGCAGCGCATGGACCTTCGTTTCGCC
>JAHRVR010000054.1 GCA_019090585.1 Sphingomonadaceae bacterium | reverse complement strand
GGCGAGTTGGCGCTCACCTTCGATATACTGGCCTACGCCCGGAGCAACGAAACCGAATTCCATACCATTGAGCAAGGCAAGCTGCTGCTGGTTGGAGCGGGTCTGGAATTCAACCTCAAGAAACTGGATGTCTCGCTTGAGGGCCACGATCTTGCCTTCCGTGTCGTGAACCTGCCCTTTCACCGCGTTAACGCGCAACATGAGCCCAACCGTCAGGGCCGCGCATATTGTCAGCACGAAGGCCCAGCCGATTGAGCGAACGCGATCGCGTGTCAGGTTCATGCGGCTCTCCTGTGACGCGATGGGGCCGCCGTGCGCGTTGCAGCGCGAAGCGTTGCAGACCGCGCCCGGGGGTTCGCCTCAATTTCCGAACCAGTTGGCCGGATCGCCTTGCTCACTGCGCTGAACGTCGGATCATTTGCCGGTGCGGTTTGGGGCAAGTGCCGGGACACGGACGCCGCCGCGCCGCTCGCCGCGCGCAGGAAGCGCTTCACCATGCGGTCCTCAAGGCTGTGAAAATCGACAACGGCCAGTCGCCCGCCAGACGTCAACAGTTCCTCTGCGGCAAACAGCGCATCTTCCAGCTCGTCCAGCTCGCCATTCACGTGGATACGGATCGCCTGAAAGCTGCGGGTAGCGGGATCCTTGGTCGCGCCAGGCCGCCGATCGTTCTTGTTATAGCCCAGCGTCTTGCGCACCACATGGGCCAGCTCAGCGGTGGCCGAAAGAGGACGGGCAGCCACGATCGCACGGGCCAGGCGTCGTGACTGCCTCTCCTCGCCATACCGGAACAGCACATCGGCTATTTCCGCTTCTGGCGCGGTGTTAACAAAATCCGCTGCCGATGGACCTTCACGGTCCATGCGCATGTCGAGAGGGCCATCGGCAGCGAAAGCGAATCCCCGGGCAGGTTGGTCCAACTGCATCGAGGAGACACCAATATCCATGGCGATCCCGTCAACGCGGGAAACACCGGCTTCGGCAAGCGCGGACACCATTTCGGAAAAGCGGCGCGGATGCAGGACAAGGCGCGGCGGATCGCCATCAAGCTCGGGCCAGCGCTCCTTGTCTGACCGGGCAACGGCGATTGCATCGGGATCGCGGTCAAAGGCATGAACCGTGGCGCCAGCATCAAGGAACCGGCGGGTGTAACCACCAGCGCCGAACGTCGCATCGACGATCACGCTGCCCGGCTCAGGCCGCAGCGCCGCCATCACTTCATCAAGGAGGACCGGAACATGGGGCCGCGTCATTTCCTCTTCGCCCTGGTGCGTTCCTTGGCGGCCAGGTTGGAGCAGGAAAGCTGCGCATCCTCCCAGCCTTCACCCATCGCCTCAAGCTGATCGGGCGCCCAGGCAGTGAAGAACTGCCCAGCCCCCTGGAAATAGAGTTGCCCCCCGACTTTCCCCAAAGTCGTGAGATCCTCTGGCATGACGAAGCGGCCGCTTCCGTCAAATGGGACTTCATAATATTTGTGCAGATCGAAAGCGCGCTTTTCAGGATCGAAATCCTTCCCCGCCCCGATCGCGCGCGCTTCTTCCTTGTCGATCATTTCCGGAAATTCCGCCACACGGGAAAGACCATATCCGATCAGGCACTTCCAACGGTCATGCCGGGCAAGGCAGACGATGGGTTTGCCGCTGGATTCCTTAAGGGTGCTACGAAACTGGGCAGGCAGCACGAAACGGTTCTTATCGCGCTGAAGCGAAAAGCCCTGTCCGCTGTATGTATATGGCCTCGAAGCCATCTTCGCCCGTCCCCCAGGGTAACATCCACTCGGCAAAAGCCGCCCCATGCCCCCGCGTGGGCGAGAGCGGGCCGCCCGAGATGACGGGCAGCTAGAATCGACAATTCCGATGGATGAACTTCATATAGCGGGAAATGTGGGGATGAAAGGGAAAATTGCGCATTATTGGGGATATTTGCCCAAAAATGGTCGCAGAATCTCTAAAGTCTGCCCCACCAGCATAGCGTATAGCACAGATTACTCAGAGAATTGCTCAAAAATTTAGAGAATGACAGCCCAGATGCTATCAATCCCTATATCTCCCTGTTCACGTACAGTGGCTGCTCGAATTTACATCAGGACTCGGTCCAGCAGCAGTCGCAGCGCAGCCTGGCGCGCATGAAATGCAGGGCCGTTTGACCCGGAATCGGGCATGTCCTCAAACAGCGCCGCATCGGCCACCAAAACAACCAGGCCCCGCCCGATCTGGCATATGGCAAGCAGACCCGATGCTTCCACGCTGCACGCTTCATTGCCTTCTTGCAGAACAAAGCGGCCTGGCAGATTCACCGGAATCCAGCCGCTGCCAAGCGCCATCTCCCGTTCCCCGCCAGGCTGATCCTCCTCGAATTGCAGCGCGATCCCCCAGCGTTTGAGTATCGGTGAAAGCAGCGCGATGTCCTGCGGCCGCCGCCGGTCGCCAAGCGCGAAGCTTGAATGGTGCGTCAGCATCGGATCGGCAAACAACAGCAGGCGCCCACCCTTGCGCACCCAATCGTCCAGCGCGACATTCTCTTGCGGAGCCAGCGGATAAGGCTGGGCCATCACCAACAGTGTATCACCGTCCAGCGGCAGCGCACCCGATGGATCGGAAAGGCTGTCCAGCGGGCGCAGCTCCCCATAATCGCGCAAGATTTCCAAGGCCCAATGCGGCGGGCCATCATCAGCCAGTATGCCCGAAATATCGGCGGCTTCCCGCCAGATTATCGGCAAGCTGGTACTCAGGGCGATGGCGCGGCGCTCATCTCTTACCACCTCACCGGGCACCTCGGCCGCATCACCGCAGCCCGTGAGCACCAGCAAAGCGGGCAGGAACATGGGCCGGATCGTGGGCCGGATCAGGACTTGCACGAAGCGTTGAAGTAACCCCGCACAGCGATCCGCCCTGGCCTCACTCGTCAAGCAGTGGATCCGGAGCGGGCAACTGCTCCAGTTGCGGCGCCGGATCAGAAACGGGCACCGGATCGGAAGCGGGCACCACACCAATATCGGCCAGTGGCTCGACCGCCGCCTTCTTGGGTGGCTCGTCGGCTGCTGTCACTTCATCAATGGGACCATCCACTTCCGATAGTTTCGCGCGGTCCATGATGATATTGGCAAGACCAACGATCAGCAGCATGGCGCACAGGCCAAACAGGCCAACCTGAAGCCGATGAACCGAATGCGCCCGATGCGCCCGGCCGGACAGCGGCATGTGATGTTGCGCCGCGCTTACCGGCTCAACATTTCGTGGTTGTTCCTGGGTCGCCATGGCGGGAATCTAGACTAACTTGCCAGCCACGGGAAGACAGGCAGGCCCTTCTCCCTCAGCCATTCGGGATTGTAGAGGGTGGAAAGATAACGAAAGCCAGTGTCGCAAAGGATCGTGGCAATACGCGCGTCCTTGCCCAGCTCCCTGCCAAGAGCGATGGCACCTGCCACGTTGATGCCCGAAGACAGGCCAAGGCAAAGCCCTTCCTCGGAGAGTAGCCGCCCTACCCATTCGAGTCCTTCCTCGTCCGAAATCCGGAACTGCCTGTCGATTGGCGCGCCTTCAAGGTTGGCAGTAATGCGGCCCTGACCAATGCCTTCGGCGACCGAGGTGCCCTCTGCCTTGAGCTCTCCGCAAGCGAAATAGCTGTAGAGCGCCGCACCGTGCGGATCGGAAAGGGCGATGGAAATATTCTCATCGTACGCCTTTAGACCCATACCGACCCCGGCAATCGTGCCGCCCGTGCCGGCCGCGCAAGTGAACCCGTCAATCCGGCCGTCAAGCTGTTCCCACAGCTCTTTCGCCGTCCCTTCAATATGCGCCTTGCGGTTTGCGACATTGTCGAACTGGTTGGCCCAAACCGCGCCTTCGGTTTCCTGGGCCAGGCGGCGCGAGGTGTGTACGAAATGATTGGGATCGGAAAATTTTGTCGGCGGCACAAGCACCAGCTCCGCGCCAAGCGCGCGCAGCGTATCCATCTTTTCCTTGGACTGGTTGTCCGGCATGACGATGACGGTTTTGTAGCCCAGCGCATTGGCGACAAGGGCAAGCCCGATCCCGGTGTTGCCCGCTGTGCCTTCAACCACCGTGCCACCGGGCTTTAACTCGCCCCGTTCTTCGGCATCGCGAACGATGAACAGTGCTGCCCGGTCTTTCACCGAGGCACCGGGGTTGGCAAACTCGCATTTGCCCCAGATCTCGCAGCCTGCTGCCGCGCTTGGGCCTTTCAGGAGAACCAGCGGCGTATTACCGATCAGGTCGAGCGTGGAATTCTGGGGAACAGGTGCGGTCATGTGGTAAGATTAGGCAGCGGCGCGCCAGCCCGCAAGAGAGACCTTTGCAGGGATGCGCCGCCGGCCCGCACGCTCACGACCGATATCGTGAGCGCAACAGACAAACCACAGTCAATCTTCCTTGGCGACTGTCACTCGGCAGCCATCCAGCTCCGCGGTAATTGGAACCTGGCATGACAGGCGCGAATTCTCATCGCGATACTCGGAACTGTCGAGCAGGTCGTTCTCATCCTCGGACATTACAGGAAGCTTGTCCATGAAAGCCGGTTCCATGTGAACATGGCATGTCGCGCAGGAACAGCAGCCGCCGCATAGCGCCAGCATCTCGTCAAAGCCATTTTCGCGGATAACTTCCATCAGCGTCCGGCCTTCGGCCGCATCGACGCTCTTTTCCGCACCTTCTTGATTGATGACTGTAATCTTTGGCATTTCAAGCAAACCTTTCCCGTGCACACTGCGTTAGGTGCATTTCGCGCTGGCGCTGCTAAAGACTCTGTCTCGATTTTGCAAGGCAGAGGTGCGCATGGGACTCGGCGCGGGAGCGATAAGACAGGGTCTCGACGCGATTGCGGCGCGCGATAAACACATGGCTCAGGCGCTGGAATCTGCCGGTTATCCTCAGCCGCGAATCCGCCAGACTGGATATGCTACACTGCTCAGAACAATCGTCGGCCAGCAAGTAAGCGTCGCTGCGGCGGCCTCGGTATGGAACAAGCTCGAATCGCTTCTGGGGCAGGACCTTCCGGCCCAGGCGCTGATTGGTGCCTCGTTCGATGATCTGCGCGGCTGCGGCCTGTCGCGGCAAAAACAGGGCTATGCACGGTCCTTGTGTGAACTGGTCGTCAGCGGCGCGCTGAACCTCGAATCGCTGCCCGAAGATGATGAGGAAGCCATTATCGAGCTTACCCGGATCAAGGGCATCGGACGCTGGTCAGCCGAAATTTACCTGCTCTTTGCAGAGGGGAGACCCGACATCTGGCCCGCGGGCGATCTTGCCGTTCAGGCCGGGCTGCACAAGCTGCTGCATCTGGCCGAGCGACCATCCGAAAAGGAAACCCGGAGACTGGCAGAAGACTGGCGGCCGCACCGGGGCGCAGCGGCGATCTTCACCTGGCACGTGTACAACAACCCGGCGCTTTAGACAGCGTGGACAGACGATATCTGGTCTGGCCAGCGGGGAGACTTAACGACTGAGAAACCCGAAACCCCGGCAAGAGCCGGTATTCCGGACACGACGCAGTTGAGGACATTCGGTCGATAGCTCATAATACCGAAAGC
>JAHRVR010000053.1 GCA_019090585.1 Sphingomonadaceae bacterium | reverse complement strand
TGCCTTTTGTAGAAAAGGGCACTGTCACGCTTGTCGGCGCAACCACGGAAAACCCCAGCTTCGCGCTCAATGCGGCCTTGCTGAGCCGCGCCCAGGTGTTGATCCTTCACCGTCTGGACGCATCCGCGCTTCGCGTCTTGCTTGACCGGGCCGAGCTACTGGAAACCAAACCCTTGCCCGTTACCGATGAGGCACGCGATGCTCTCATTTCAACGGCTGACGGCGATGGCAGATTCCTGCTGAACCAGGCCGAAACGCTCTATTCCGCCGGGATCGAGGCATCGCTTGACGCTGCCGGGCTTGGCCGTTTCCTGCAACGCCGCGTCGCCGTCTACGATAAGGATCGCGACGGGCATTACGGGCTGATTTCCGCCCTGCACAAGAGTTTACGCGGATCCGACCCACAAGCGGCGTTGTATTATCTGGCACGTATGCTGACCGCCGGAGAGGAACCGCTCTATGTCCTGCGGCGCCTCACCCGATTTGCGTCCGAGGACATCGGCCTGGCCGATCCGCAAGCGCTGACCCAATGTCTTGCCGCAAAGGACACATACGAATTTCTCGGCTCTCCCGAAGGCGAACTCGCCATTGTTCAGGCCTGCCTTTATTGCGCCACAGCGCCGAAATCGAACGCAACCTATGAGGCACAGAAGGCTGCATGGAAAAGTGCACGGGAAACCGGGTCACTCAATCCGCCACCGCATATCCTCAACGCGCCTACCAAGCTGATGAAGGACATCGGTCACGGAGAGGGCTATGCGTATGACCATGAAACGCCCGATGGCTTTTCCGGTGCCGATTACTGGCCCGAAGCGATGGAGCCGCAAAGCTATTACCGGCCCGCACCGCGCGGCTTTGAACGCCAACTGATCGAACGCATCGAATGGTGGGAAAAGAAGCGCAGGGAATTGCAGGAGCAATGACGCCGGGCCGCTTCGGTCATTTCGTTGCTATCGACTGGTCGGGCGCGGTTGGTGCCCGTCAAAAGGGCATCGCCATCGCTGTCTGCACGGCCGAAGGTGGCCCGCCGGTTCTTGCGCGCGCGGACGTTCCTGAGCGCGCGGACGTTCCTGAGCGCGCGAACAAGGCCTGGTCGCGACAAGATGTTCTGGCCATCCTGCGCGGCGCACTACCGCCCGATACGCTGGTCGGTGTCGATCTCGGCATTTCGCTGCCTCATGCCGATTGCGGCGCCTTCTTCCCCGGTTGGCAAGACAGTCCGGCCGATGCCCCTGCGCTGTGGGCGCTTGTCGATGCGATCTGCACCCACGACCCGCATTTTGCCGCCACAAGCCTTGTCGATCACCCTGCCGTGTCGCGCTATTTCCGCCGCCATGGTGGGCGCGAAGGCGATATGTTTCGCTGCGACGATGCCAGTCATGGCCGCGGCCGGCTGCGTCTCACAGAATTGCGGCAGGCAAAGATGGGCTGCAAGCCGTATAGCAATTTCAACCTTGTCGGTGCTGCGCAAGTCGGCAAGTCCAGCCTGACCGGAATGCGCGTACTCCATCGCCTCCGCGGCCATGTGCCGGTCTGGCCGGTTGATCCGATTCCCTCTCACGGCCCGGTGATTGTTGAGATCTACACCGCACTTTGCGCCATCGCCGCAGGACGCAGCGCCTCGCGTTCCAAGATGACAGAATATGCGCAGCTCAATGCCGCGCTCGAAGCGCTGGATTCGCCGCCCGTAATCGGCAAAGGGCCGCTCGACGATCACAGCTGCGATGCATTGCTGAGCGCCGCATGGCTGAGAGCCAACGCCCACCGCGACGAGCTTTGGCACCCGCCAAACATGACCGCGCAAATCGCAAGGACGGAAGGCTGGACCTTTGGCGCGGAGTGACGCCGAAACCTAGGCCTTGTGTAGATCGCATACGGACAGTATGCGCGAATCCGCAGCACCGCAGCACAAGCTGCCACTGCACATCGTGCCGGCTTAGCTCAGTTGGTAGAGCACCTGATTTGTAATCAGGGGGCCAGGGGTTCGAATCCTCTAGCCGGCACCATGTTTTTCAATCCCCCATTTCGCCACCTGCCTGATCTCTTCTCTATGCGTCTTCATCTCGCCGGGCTCTTTGTATGAGCGCTGAGCTCTCAGGCAACCGGTGCAAAACCGGTGCAAGTTCAGCCGTCAATCAGAGAGAAAGATTGAACGAAAGACCGCTGAAGATCGACGCTTGCAACACCGCATGATCGCCGTATAACGCCTTCCAACCAAGCGAAATCAAGGCTGCGTAAATCTACGAAGCCATCTGTGCCAAACGCCCTGACAACGGACGAACCCCTGTCGATTACGTCTCTTTCGGGTTACGCTCTTCGCAATCAGGTGTCGAACTGGCGACTGTCATAATAAGAAACTTGTGGGAGAAAATGGGCAATGACTGATCAAGTGAAACTTTCTCCTGACTCGGCAAAAGACAGACCTGCCGAAAGGGAAACTTTTGATGTCGTGATCGTCGGCGCAGGTTTCGGAGGCCTTGCTGCGCTGCATAAGTTTCGGGACGAGTTGGGCTATTCGGTGCGGCTGATAGAGGCGGCAAGTGGTGCCGGCGGCGTGTGGTACTGGAATGGCTACCCCGGAGCGCGCTGCGACGTTGAAAGCCTGCAATACGCCCTGGCCTTTTCGCCTGAACTGACCCAGGAATGGAGCTGGACCGAGCGATTTTCTGCTCAACCCGAAATCCTCGCCTACGTGAATCACGTCGTAGAACGCTTCGACATGGCACGAGACATGCGCTTGGATACGCGGGTAACCTCGGCAAGCTACGACGAGACCAGCGCGAACTGGATCATCAAGACTGATCGCGGGGACCAATACGATGCCCGCTACGTCATCATGGCGACCGGGCCGCTTTCGACGCCCTACATGCCGGCATGGCCGGGACTGGATGACTTCAAGGGCGAAATCCATCACACCGGCCTTTGGCCCCATGAGCCTGTCGACCTCAGCGACAAACGGGTGGCAATCGTCGGCACGGGATCCTCAGGTGTCCAGGCAGCAACGGCAGTCAGCCAGGAAGCCGAGCACCTTTTCGTGTTCCAACGAACGCCCCATCACATCGTACCTGCCACGAACCGTCCCTTGGATGGAGACGAGCAAAATGCCGTAAAGGCACGCTATCCCGAACTTTACGCAAACTGGACGTCATCACCTGCAGGAATGAGTTGGCGCTCGCTTCCCACTGACGATCCCGTCGTCACCGGCGATAAGTCCGCGCTTGAGGTTGGCGACGAAGAACGCCAGGCGACTTTCGAGCGGGCATGGAACTACGGCGGCACAACCCTGCACCGCTCCTTCAACGACTTGCTGATTGACGAACGGGCGAGCCAATACGCAAACGAGTTCATCGCTGGAAAGATTGCGACCCTCGTCAAAGATCCCGAAACCGCGGCTCTGCTCGTCCCAACGCAATATTACGGCACGAAGCGATTGATCCTTGAAACCGGCTATTACGAGATATTCAACCAGCCAAACGTAACGCTTGTCGACGCGAAATCCGATCCGATTGAATGTCTCACAGCCAAAGGCATCCGGACAGGAAGTACCGATTACGACGTGGACGTGATCATTTTTGCCACCGGTTACGATGCGCTCACAGGCTCGCTCAACCGCATTGATATTCGCGGGCGCGACGGCATGACACTTGCCGATGCATGGCGCGATGGGCCGCAATCCCATCTGGGCATAATGGTCTCCGGCTTTCCCAACATCTTCCTGATCTCCGGTCCGCAAAGCCCGTCAGCGCTCGCCAATGTCATTGTCGCCAACGAGCAGCAGGTGAACTGGGTTTCTGATGCAGTACGATACCTCGACGACCATGACATTCCAGCGATGGAACCTGAAACCGAGGCGCAAGCCAAATGGGTAGAGGAAGTGAACGCGCGCGGCATGGCCAGTATCTACACCAAGGGAGCAAACTGGTACTGGGGCGCAAACATCAATGGCAAGTCGCCATCTTTCCTGTGCTTCATCAACTTTGCTGACTACAAAGCGGCATGCGACGAAATCGCCAGCACTCACTATTCTGGCTTCGTTCTCGCGGATGCAAAACAGTCCGCATAGGAAGCGAGCACACGGCGAGGGCGGCGTTGAGACCAGAATCACAAAGCGCCGCGGCGGTCTGCCAAGAAGGCAGTGCGCGGGGGACGGAAGGTTCCTTCGTGCGGCGCTTCGGATTGGCAATCGGCACACAAAGGGTCCTGCAGCCAGAAGCTGAGCGGACTCTTGCGGCCTCTTGCCAAGAGATTTTCTGCCGCATTGAATTTCGCGCCGCCATACCGCAGTAACGCGTCACGAATCGTTCGGCCCGGGCATGGCAAAACCAACTGTTCTGTTTTTTGCGATCGCCGGTATCGCACGCATTCGAAGCGCGCCGTTACCAAAGCCATGAAAGGCTATCATGCATATTGAGGCACTTATCTCCATCGGCATCTATTTCGTCGTGATGCTGGCGATTGGCCTTTATGCCTATCGCAAATCAACCAGCGATGTATCGGAATTCATGCTTGGCGGACGCCAGTTGCCACCCGCGGTGGCAGCGCTGTCAGCCGGTGCTTCGGATATGAGCGGCTGGATGTTGATGGGTCTGCCGGGCGCGATATATGTGGCCGGGCTGGGCGCGGCATGGATCGCAGTGGGGCTGATGATCGGTGCTTATCTCAATTATCGCTTCGTCGCCCCGCGACTGCGCGTTTATACTGAAACTGCCGATGATGCGATTACGATTCCGGACTTCTTCGAGAAACGGTTTTTTGACAACTCCCGGATGCTGCGGGTTCTTTCGGCAGTCGTCATCGTCATCTTCTTCACTTTGTACACATCGGCCGGGGTCGTGGCAGGCGGCAAGCTCTTCGAAGCGTCTTTCGGACTGGACTATACGCTTGGCCTCTATCTGACGGCTGGCGTGGTGCTGGCTTATACGCTGTTTGGCGGATTCCTTGCGGTGAGCCTGACGGATTTTGTGCAGGGATGCATCATGTTCATGGCACTGATCGTTGTGCCCTTCGTCACCATTTCCACCCTTGGCGGATGGTCCTCCACCACCGCGCAAATCGACACGATTAACCCTCAATTTCTGGAGTGGTTTACCGGCGTAACGGCCATGGGGTTCATCTCAAGCATGGCCTGGGGGCTGGGCTATTTTGGCCAGCCGCATATCATTGTGCGGTTCATGGCGATCCGTTCACTCAAGGAAGTCACGACGGCTCGCCATATCGGAATGAGCTGGATGCTCGTTACGGTTGTTGGTGCGGTTCTTGTCGGCCTGTCAGGGCTGGCATATGTCAGCCGAACCGGAACGCTGCTTGATGATCCCGAAACCATATTCATCCTGCTCTCACAGGTCTTGTTTCACCCACTCATTGCCGGGTTCTTGCTGGCAGCCATTCTGGCCGCGATCATGAGCACAATCTCCTCGCAACTGCTGGTGTCCTCCAGCTCTCTGACAGAGGATTTTTACAAGACTTTCCTGCGAAAAGAGGCAAGCCAGAAAGAGCTGGTGGCGATCGGACGGTTTTCTGTGCTGGCCGTATCGGTTATCGCCATCATTCTGGCGTTTGACCGGTCAAGCAGCGTCTTGTCACTCGTAAGCAACGCGTGGGCCGGCCTTGGTGCCGGGTTCGGGCCAATCGTGCTGCTCAGCCTCTATTGGCGCAAGTTGACCCGCAACGGCGCCCTGGCAGGGATGATCGTTGGCGCTGGCACTGTGCTGATCTGGCTTTACGCCCCTCTGACCATCGACGGGCAGGCCTTGTCACAGTGGGTTTATGAACTTGTTCCGGGCTTTGCCTTCAGCACTATTGCCGCAATTGGCGTCAGCCTGTTGGGAGCCAGACCGCAGCCAGAGGTGGAGCGGGGTTTCGATGTTATGCTCCGCGCGATGGATGAAGGCCTCCCCGGTGCTCAAGGCGATAGCGCGGCAGCGTGATCGCGAAGAAATGCCCCACAGACAACGCAGGATTTCCAGCGAGTAGCCATGCAATTTCGAGAGTTCGATATAGACGGTTTCCTGCGTGATTACTGGCAGAAAAAACCGCTGCTCATCAAGAATCCCTGGGCAGATTGGCAAAACCCGCTGGAGCCCGATGAGCTTGCAGGGCTGGCCTGCGAAGAGGGCATCGAAGCGCGCCTGATCGAGCAAACCGGCGGCGGCGCACAAAGCGGCTGGAAGGTCGAACATGGCCCCCTGCCCGAAACGCGTTTTGGTCAGCTCGAAGAGCATCCATGGACACTGCTTGTGCAGGCGGGTGATCACCATGCCCCTCAGGTTGCATCTCTCATCGACCCGTTTCGCTTCATTCCCAACTGGCGAATCGACGATGTGATGGTGAGCTATGCCAATGTCGGCGGCGGCGTGGGCCCGCATTTCGATCAGTATGACGTGTTTCTGGTTCAGGGCTTGGGCAAGCGCCGCTGGCAACTAGGCGCTGCGTGCGATTCCACGACCGCATTGTTGCCGCATGATGATCTACGCCTGCTCGCCAGTTTTGAAGCCTGTGACGAATGGATACTCGATCCGGGCGATATTCTGTATGTGCCGCCGGGCATCGCCCATAACGGCGTTGCGATCAGCGATGACTGCATGACTTATTCAATCGGCTTTCGCGCCCCTTCGCACAGTGAATTGCTCGCAAACTATTGCGACGATGTGCTCGATCAACTGAGCGATGACAGCCGCTACGGCGATCCGCTTCTTGAGCAACAAGATAATCCGGGCGAAATTTCCGCAGCGGCAGTGGACCGCCTTCACGCGATGATCACCGAGACGATGCTGGACCGCGAAGCTTTCGCGCGCTGGTTCGGGCAATATAACAGCACACGAAAGTATCCCGATATCGACTGGCAGCCGGACGAGCCGATCGAGATCGAGGTCTTGCGCAAATACCTTGCCCGTGGCCTGCCGCTGTGCCGCAACCCGGCCAGCCGCTTTTCCTTTTTCCGGCAAGCGGAAACTTCGACGATGCTGTTCGTCGATGGTCAGTGTTTCGGTTGCATTCAAGACACCGCCGCTTTGGCTGAACTGCTCTGTGCACAGGATCGCATCTCGATCGGTCCCGATCTGCAAAGCTCGGATTCGGTGCTGGAACTGCTCGAGATGCTTATCAATCAAGGCGCCCTCGCACTTGAGCCATTCGCCCCCGAGGACTGATTGCCTAGGCGGCGACTACTTCACGCCATTCACCCGGCTCGATCCCCTCGATTGTCCAGTCACCGATGCGCCAGCGCACAAGCCTGAGTGTTGGGTGCCCAACCGCCGCAGTCATTCTGCGCACCTGCCGATTTCGCCCTTCACGGATTGTCAGCTTTAGCCAGCAATCCGGCACGGTTTTGCGGAAACGAACCGGCGGATCGCGGGGCCAGATGGCTGGATCGTCGATCCGCTCCACCTCAGCAGGCCGGGTCAGCCCATCCTTCAGACGCAGGCCCTGCCGAAGCGCATCAAGACTCGCCTCAGACACATCACCTTCAACTTGCACGAGATAAGTCTTGGGCAACCTGAATTTGGGATCGGCAATCCGCGCCTGCAACCCGCCGTCGTCGGTGAGCAGAAGCAGGCCCTCACTATCAAGGTCAAGCCGCCCGGCGGGATAGACACCCGGCACCTTGATGAAGTCTGACAGGGTAGGCCGCTTTGATCCCGCTGTACCGCGATCTGTAAACTGGCACAGCACGCCATGGGGTTTATTGAACAGGACTAATCGCGCCATGGCATCTCTCTTCAACGATTCTGGACATGCAAATGCCATGTCTGGCCTTCGCCTGATGTCGTTTCAACCGGGACTCTTTCCATTGTTGGCAGTAAAGGACCTGGACCGAACCGGATAGAGCGGCTGCGCATTGTGCGCATCAAACCCGGCACCTGAATGGCGGCCTGCAGGAGACATGATGGGCAAGGAACGATTTGAACGGCACAAGCAGCCATGGCGCTCGGACGAAGTTGCCAAGCTTAAGAACCTTGCCACCAAGGGCATGGCCCTCAAGGCCATCGCAAAAGCGCTGACCCGCAGCGAGGAATCGACGCGTGATCGCGCGCGCAAGGACGGCATCAAGATCGCAAAGCTGCGCTAGAATCTGATTCGAGATTCGGCACCGGCCCTCTCCCCAAACACTCAGGAAAATCCTGCCTCCGCGATGACCAGAACCTTTGACGCAATTATACTGGGGGCCGGAGCGGCCGGCCTGATGTGCGCCGCGCAAGCCGGTTTGCGCGGTCGGCGCTGCCTGGTGATCGAAAGAGCAGAGAAACCCGGCAAGAAAATCCTGATTTCCGGCGGTGGGCGCTGCAACTTCACCAATATCCACACCGCGGCCGACCGCTATCTCTCTGCCAACCCACACTTCGCAAAGTCAGCGCTCAGCCGCTACGCACCGCATGATTTCCTGGCGCTGGTCGAAGCCCATGACATTGCCTGGCACGAGAAAACCCTCGGCCAGCTGTTCTGCGACGGATCGGCAAGCCAGATTGTCGACCTCCTGCTTGACGAGGTCACCAAAACCGGCGGCGAGGTTGCCTGCGGACAGGAGGTTTCGGATGTCTCGCGTGGCGATGGCCGGTTCCGCGTGACGACACAGGAAGGCATTTTCGAAGCCCCTTCCCTTGTCATCGCCACGGGCGGGCCCTCGATCCCGAAAATGGGTGCGACCAGCTTTGCCTATGAACTTGCCCGGCAGTTCGGTCTGAAAGTTGTGGAGCCGCGTCCCGCGCTGGTGCCGCTGACGCTGAGCGGTGAGGACGCGTTGTTCCGCGAATTGTCGGGCGTTTCCGCGCCTGTCATCGCCCACGCAGGAAAGGCATCGTTTCGGGAAGCGGCGCTATTCACCCATCGCGGGCTTTCGGGGCCGGCGATCCTGCAAATCTCCTCTTACTGGCGCAGCGGGCAGCCGCTCCGAATAGATTTCCTGCCAGATGAGAAGCATGGCTGGCTGATCGCGGCAAAGCACGATGCGCCGCGCGCCACCATGCGCTCGGTGTTGAAGGACAGGCTGCCTGACCGGCTGTCCGCCGCGCTGGCCGAGCGGATAGCGATTGATGGCATCATGGCGGAGCAAAAGGACGCAAATCTGCGCCGGGCAGAGGAACAACTGGCCGGTTGGCAGTTCTTCCCGAATGGCACTGAAGGCTTTGCCAAGGCCGAAGTCACGGTGGGCGGAATCAGCACCGCTGAACTTTCTTCAAAAACAATGGAAGCCAAACGCGTCTCAGGTCTCTATGTGGTCGGCGAAGCCGTTGATGTAACGGGCTGGCTGGGTGGATATAACTTCCAGTGGGCCTGGGCCAGCGGCTGGGCTGC
>JAHRVR010000052.1 GCA_019090585.1 Sphingomonadaceae bacterium | reverse complement strand
GGGAACTCAAGAATTTCATCTACCGTCTGGCCCTGTTCGCTCGCAATGTTTCCATCGATTCTGAAACTATTGCTCCGTTGCTGGAGGAGGAGTCTGCGGACCCTCGCCGGGATTATGGCGAGGACGGTGATCTGGATCGTGCGGTCGGGCAATGGATGGAAAAGGTCCGGCCCAATCCAGGCAGCATTTACAGCGAGGCGCTGGCGGCGCTTGAAAAACCGCTCTTTACCGAAGTGTTGAGGAATACCGGGGGAAATCAGCTTCGTGCCGCGAATTTGCTGGGTATCAACCGCAACACATTGCGCAAGCGGTTAAGTGAATTGGAACTGGATCCGGAAACCTTTTCTCGCCGCGATTGATCGCAAATCCAGCAAATTTTCTTGCAGTTCAGCAACAGTAGTGTTGTAAGCCTGCAACTATGGATGAAGGGGTTTCAGCCAGGCGTAATTGGCCGCGATGGTGGCGCGGCGCGCAAGTTGCCGCGCGGCGGGCAAACCTCTTCGCAGTCATTGAAATTGTGGCCGCCGCTGCATTTTTGATCATGACGGCAACGACATGGATCGCGCTGCAATCCCCGAGCAATCGCAATGAATTGCTCCCTTCCAATCTGACGGCAATCCTTCTGGTTGGAACGCTTGTTCCGGCAATGGCGCTTCTCGTCCTTCTTGGGCGGCGTTTGGCTCTGCGCCGGGCGATGCAATATATGGGCGGAACAGGAGGGATGCATGTCCGTCTCGTGTTCATTTTCTCGCTGATTGCTGCGATTCCAACCCTGCTGGTTGTTATCTTCGCTTCCGTGCTGTTCCAGTCGGGCGTGGAATTCTGGTTTTCAGACAGCTCACGCGGCTTGCTCGAAAATGCGAACAAGCTGGCCCGCGGATATTATGAGCAGGCTCAGCGTGACGTCGGATATGAGTCCGCCGCCATGGCCGACGATATCGGGAACTTTCTGAGTCAGAAGCCCATCACCAGCCCGGACTTTGCCGAGTTCTATTCCTATCAGGTTGTAAACCGGAAGCTGACCGAGTCGGCCATTCTCCAGGCCGGCGAGGATGGTAAACTGCGCACCGCGGCCATCGTCGATCCTGAGGGTAATAGCTCGCACGACCGTATCGGACGGCCGATCCTGGAGCGACTTGATAGCGGAGAGGCGCTTGTCGTTAGCGCAAACGCCAACGAGATCGAGGCAGTCGTGCCGATTGATCGGCGCGCTGGCATCTATTTGTATACCGCAAGAAGCTCAGACCTTCTGGCTTTCAGTCAGGGGCAGCGGGCGCAGAACATCGTCAATGCATACAAAGTGCTTTCGAGCAGAGCCCGTGTCCTTCAACTGCGGTTCAATATCGCTCTGTTCGTGGCGTCTCTGGCGCTCCTTGGCCTGTCTGTGTGGTTCGCTTTGCGCTTTGCTGACCGTCAGGTGAAGCCGCTCTATCAGCTTGTTGATGCTGCCCGGAGAGTTGGCAGAGGCAATTTCTCGCTTCGGGTTGAAGGCAGGAGAGGTGCTGATGAAATCGGCATGCTCAACCGCGCGTTCAACCGGATGACAGCACAGATCGAGGAACAGACACATGACCTCGTCAGTGCAAACCAGCAGCTTCAGGAGCGCCGCGCCTTCATTGAAGCGGTCCTTGAATCGGTAACGGCAGGGATCGTCTCGCTGGACGCCGATGGCGAAGTATTGTTGATGAACAGCACCGCGCAAAAGTTGCTGCTGGACAGAAGCGCGCCGGGACCTGTCGGCATGCCCTTTACCGAAATGGCGCCCCAGCTTGCCTCAATGATCGAGAAAGGCACGCAAAGCGGCATCATCCAACATAGCAAGGCCGGTGAGCTGTTGACGCTTGCTGTCAAGATCAGCCGTGACCGGACTGGGCATGTTATCACTTTCGAGGACATAAGCCGGCAACTTGTCGATCAGCGTCAAGCCGCCTGGTCCGACGTCGCGCGGCGTATCGCGCATGAGATCAAAAATCCGCTGACCCCGATCCAGCTTGCGACCGAGCGGCTGAGCCGCCGGTACCGAAAACAGATCGATGATAATCCAGAGCTTTTTGAAGAGCTGACCAGCACCATTATCCGCCAGGTTGGTGAGATGAGAAAGATGGTTGACGAATTTTCGTCCTTTGCGCGGATGCCCAAACCAATGTTCCGTAGCGAGGATCCGGTCGCGCTCGTGCGGCAGGCCCTGTTCCTTCAGGAAGTGGCGCGGCCAGAAATTGCGTTCGAGTTTCGGGCGGAAGACGATATTGACCCAATGGCATGTGACCGGCACCAGCTGGGGCAGGCTATGACCAACGTGCTGAAGAATGCGGTCGAAGCTGTGGATGTGCACGCAAAAGACATGGAATCGGATTTCACCGGCACAGTGTCAGTCTCTATGCGCAAGGCCGATAACCACGTCGAAGTATCGATTGCCGACAATGGCATCGGCCTGCCTCAGGACAGGGAGCGCATTGTCGAGCCTTATGTCACCACACGGGACAAGGGGACGGGCCTTGGTCTCGCCATCGTCAACAAGATTGTCGAGGAGCACGGCGGGGAGATGCTTTTTGCTTCCAATGCTGGCGGAGGCACCACCGTAACCATGAGTTTCGCCTGTGACCCGATTGCGCTCAGGCATGATGCAGCAGCTGCAGAGTAAGAAAGAACTATGTCTCTTAACATACTGATTGTAGACGATGAACGTGATATTCGTGAGTTGGTTGCAGGTGTCCTCAGCGATGAGGGGTATGACTGCCGAACAGCTGCGGGGAGTGAGCAGGCACTTCTTGCCATTGATGAACAGCGCCCCAGCCTGGTGCTGCTCGACGTATGGCTGCATGGCAGCAAGATGGACGGGCTTGAAGTGCTCGATCAGATCAAGGTTCGTGAGCCCGAACTGCCTGTGATTATCTTCTCCGGGCATGGTAATATCGACACCGCGGTTGCTGCGATCAGCCGCGGTGCGGTCGATTTCATTGAAAAACCGTTTGAGGCGGAAAAGCTGCTGCACCTTGTCGGGCGGGCAACGGAAACAGAACGTTTGCGCCGGGAAAACGCGCAGCTTCGCGGCGATATCACCGTAGGCGGCGAGTTTACCGGGAACAGCGCCGCCATCAATCAGGTTCGAGGCACGCTCAAACGGATTGCGAACACGGGAAGCCGCCTGCTCATCACCGGGCCCGCCGGATCAGGCAAGGAAGTTGCGGCACGGTTGCTTCACGGTTGGAGCCCGCGAGCGGGAAATGCCTTTGTCTGCGTCAATTCCGCGCGGATTACACCGGAACGCTTTGAAAAAGAACTGTTCGGGGAGGAGGAGGCTGGCAATCTTGTGCGGGCGGGCCTGTTGGAGATGGCTGATGGCGGCACACTTTATTTCGATGAAGTTGCAGACATGCCTCTGCCTACGCAGGCCCGGATCCTACGCGTACTTACCGATCAGAAGTTTGTCAGGGTCGGGGGTAATCGCGAGATCGGAGTCGATGTGCGCGTCGTGTCCTCGACATCGCGGGACCTTGAAAGGGAAATCGCTGAACGGCGGTTTCGCGAAGACCTCTTCTACCGGCTCAATGTCGTGCCGGTTTCTCTTCCCGCCTTGCGTGAGAGGCGAGAGGATATTCCCGCACTGGTCGAACATTTCTTCGCACGCTTTGCTGCGGGGCAGGGTGTTCCACCGCCGCTGATCGGCCGTGAGGCAATGGCCGCACTGCAGGCATATGGTTGGCCGGGCAATGTTCGCCAGCTGCGCAATGTTGTCGAAAGGACCGTGATCATGACCCCGCGTGAAAAGCTGGGCAGGATCGATGCGGATATGTTGCCGCCAGAAGTTCTCAATGGAGAAGCTCAGGGAGAATTGCGGATTTCAGCAATGATGGGCGTGCCGCTCCGCGAAGCTCGTGAAAATTTCGAACGGGAATATCTGAAGGTCCAGATCAGCCGGTTTTCCGGGAATATCTCTAAGACCGCGACATATATTGGCATGGAGCGATCGGCCCTCCATCGTAAGCTCAAATTGCTTGGTATGACTGATCGCAAGACCCTGGAAAGTGAGGGGCAGAGCGACGTTTAGGAAGACTATTTGAATTTTCCGATTTACTGCGCTGCAGCAAACCGATAAATCAAGATTGATACTGCGGCAGGCCACATTGGGCTTGCCAGAACGCGGCATGCATAAGCTGTCGCCAAAAACAAAGGAAACAAGAATGGTTGGACGTACCCTGTCCGTGCCGGTGAAGCCGGAAACTCCCGCAGATGAAGCGATCGCAGCCAAGCCAAAAGGCAAGGCGAGCGGGCAGACATTGCAAGATCAGTTCCTCAACCTGCTGCGCAAGAACAAGACGCCGGTCACCATGTTTCTGGTGAAGGGTGTGAAACTGCAGGGTATCGTCACCTGGTTCGATAACTTTTCGATTCTGCTGCGGCGCGATGGACAATCGCAGCTTGTCTATAAGCATGCCGTGTCCACCATCATGCCGGGCACGCCAATCGATACAGAGCAATTCGAAGGCGCGGCCAATGGGGGCAAGAAAGTCCGGCTGCTGCAGGATGTGTTCCTGTCCAGCATTTGCGAAGAGGGCGTTCAGGTCACGATGTTCCTGATCAACGGCGTCATGCTTCAGGGGCGAGTTGCCGCTTATGATCTGTTCTGCACGCTGCTGGAACGTGAGGGATTCGTCCAGCTGGCCTACAAGCACGCGGTTTCAACGATCCAGCCCGTAACGCCCGTTGACCTGCAGGCGCACGATGAATCCGGGTTGGCCGATTAACGGTTGGTTGGCTCATTTCCGAGGATGATCTCACAGGGGAAGTGACGCGCGGAGCGCGTGCGCTGATTGTCTATCCCCATATGCGGGGGAAGGGTGGACAGGATTCCGACGCGCGCCTTGAAGAAGCCAAAGGGCTGGCGCTCGCCATCGGCATAGAAATTGCCGATGCCTTTGTGATTTCGCTGCGTGAGCGACGTCCGGCAACGCTGTTTGGCGAAGGGCAGGTTCAGAACATCGCCACTGCGTGTGAACAGTCACAAGCCGAGCTGGTGATTGTCGATGGTTCGCTCAGCGCGATTCAACAGCGCAATCTGGAAGAGAAGCTGAAACGCAAGGTTATCGACCGCACTGAGCTGATTCTCGAGATTTTCGGGGAACGCGCTGCGACTGCTGAAGGACGTTTGCAAGTCGAGTTGGCACATCTTGACTATCAGGCGGGGCGTCTCGTTCGAAGCTGGACTCACCTTGAGCGGCAACGCGGTGGTTTTGGCTTTCTGGGCGGGCCGGGTGAGACCCAGATCGAAGCTGACCGCCGAATGATTCGAGACCGGATGGCGCGGATTCGCCGTGAGCTTGAGCAGGTTCGCCAGACCCGAGGACTCCACCGCGATCGCCGGGAGAAGGCGCCATGGCCCGTGGTTTCTCTGGTCGGTTACACCAACGCCGGCAAGTCGACGCTCTTCAACCTCCTGACAGGGGCGGACGTGATGGCAGAGGATCTGCTCTTTGCCACTCTTGATCCCACGATGCGGGCGGTACGCTTGCCGGGCGTGGAAAAGGCCATCTTCTCAGACACGGTTGGATTCATCTCGGACCTGCCTACGCAGCTTGTTGCGGCGTTCCGCGCAACGCTTGAGGAAGTGAGTGCGGCCGATATAATTCTCCATGTGCGCGATATAGCCAACCCGGATACCGAGAGTCAGAAGTCACAAGTGCTTGAAATTATTGAAGAACTTGGACTCTTAGACGAGCAGGGGGACAATCCCGCAGTTCCAATCATTGAGGTTTGGAACAAGTGGGATTTGCTGACATCCGAAGAGCGCGAGCAATTGTTGAAAGTCATTGCGGCTCGCCCTGATGAGCAGATCATTACGGCATCAGCCTTGACCGGGGAGGGCTGTCCCGCGCTTCTCGCAACGCTTGGCCAAGCGCTGACTGCCGATGCGCGCACATGCACATTCCTGCTTCCGGCAAGCGACGGGCAGCGAATTGCTTTTTTACATGCCAGAGGCGAGGTGCTTGAAGAGGAAGCACTTGAGAGCGACGGTGAGCCCGAGATCCGGATGACTGTCCGGCTGTCTGAGCGAGAACTAGGACGTTTCAGCGCGCTCTAGCGCCTTTGCGGCCAGCCAGTACGCTTCCTGCTCATCGAGAGAGAGTTCTGCGAAATTCCTTCCGTCACTATCGGCCAGTTCTTCCATTTTACGAAACCGGCGCTCAAACTTGGCATTGCCGGCGCGAAGCGCATTCTCCGGAACAATGGAGAAACTGCGCACGACATTGACCGCAGCGAAAAGAAGATCGCCCGCTTCAAGCAGTCGGTCAGCATCTGTAGTTGCAGCATTCAGTTCGCCAAGTTCCTCGTGTAATTTGGCGATTGAACCTGCGTGATCCGGCCAGTCGAATCCGGTTCGCGCGGCGCGTTTTTGCAACTTTTCCGATCGCATCAGCGCCGGGAGTGCCATGGCGACACCGTCAAGCGCGCTTGTGGCACCTTTCGCTGAACGTTCCTGCGCCTTGAGCATTTCCCAACGGTCGGTCTGGTTCGCGTGATTGTCAGCTATGTCGGTGAAGATGTGGGGGTGGCGCGCTTGTAGTTTGTCGCAAATTGCCTTGGCGACGTCGGTGAACCCAAAGTGGCCGGCTTCTTCAGCCATGCGTGAATGGAACACGACCTGGAGCAATAAGTCTCCAAGCTCATCTTTCAGCGCGGCAATGTCATCGCGTTCAATGGCATCGGCCACTTCATAGGCCTCTTCAATGGTGTAAGGCGCAATCGAGCGGAAATCCTGCGCCCGGTCCCATTCGCATCCCGTCTCTGGATCTCGAAGCTGCGCCATAATCGTGAGGAGGCGGTCGATGGGGCGTGTGTTCTGTTCAGACATTACAGAATGATAATATATATTATGTTAAATAGCATAAGG
>JAHRVR010000051.1 GCA_019090585.1 Sphingomonadaceae bacterium | reverse complement strand
GGACGGCAATCCCAACCGACCCGCCACGCTGACCATGATGGGCGGCCCGATCGACACGCGCGAATCGCCCACCACGGTCAATGATGTGGCGGTGCAAAAGCCGATCGGCTGGTTCGAGAATAATGTGATCGCCACTGTTCCGGCCGCCTATCCGGGCGCGGGCCGAAAGGTCTACCCCGGCTTCATGCAGCTTGCTGGCTTCATGTCGATGAACCTGGGAAGCCACCTGATGAGCCATTACACCATGTTCAAACATATGGTGGCCGGAGACGGCGACAGCGCCGATGCCACCAAGGCCTTCTATGACGAATATCGTTCCGTCTGCGACATGACCGCCGATTTCTACCTGCAGACCGTAGAGCAAGTCTTCCAGCGCCATTCGCTGCCAAACGGGACGTTCGTGCATCGCAGCAAAGTGGTTGACCTTGGCGCCATAAAAGACACCGCAATTCTTGCTATCGAAGGCGAGAATGACGACATTTCCGGTATCGGCCAGACCAGAGCAGCGCTGCATCTGGCCAAGAACCTGCCGAAATCACAGAAGAAGTATTTCATGGCCGAGCACGTCGGACATTATGGCATTTTCAATGGCAGCAAGTGGCGCAACAACATCGCCCCGGTTGTCGATGAGTGGATAGCCAGACATGAGAGTAAGCAGGCACCAAACACTGCCGCATGAGAGTCTGAATACGAAATCAAGTAGGTGAAAATAAGCCACTTGGTTCATGACGTGCGGTCATTTGCCAAATTCGGGATGGCGAAGTTAACGCCCGGCCGCTATGATCCGGGCATGGGCGCTGCGATAAACAGGCGAAAAGTGCTGCTGGGCGGAGCCGCTGCCACTGCAGCGCTTTGCCTGCCTGCAAGGGCGATTGCCGCCACCGCCAGTTCTGTAACACCATACCAGCGCAAAATTCTGGAAACCGCATCGCGCGAAAGAGACAGGGTCGCCAGCAAGCTGTGGCGCACGGATATTGTCGGTATTGCGGATTACGCTCAGCCGTCCTGGAAGCCGCGCATGCATCTGGCAAATCTGGAGAACGGAACGGTGCGTTCCTTCCTGACTGCGCACGGCAAGGGTTCGGACCGCGAACATGACGGCTGGCTCAAGAGTTTTTCAAAAGTGCCGGGTTCGCACGCCACATCGCGGGGCGCCTACCTCACTTGCGAATGGTATACCGGGAAGTACGGCACCTCGGTTCGGTTGGCCGGGCTCGATCAGGACAATATGACCGCGCTTGAGCGGCTGATCGTTATACACCCGGCCTGGTATGCAGAATCCGCAATGGTCGAGAAGTGGGGTAAACTTGGCCGTAGCCAGGGATGTTTCGCGCTCGGACATAAGGATTTCAATGACGTCCTTTTCAATCTCTCCGGTGGACGCCTCCTTTTCGCCGACCGGATTGGCGAAGGCTGAACGTCCGGCAGGCCCCGCCTGCCACAGCAAATACGCAGCATCGACAGGGCCATCACCGAATGATACGGGCCTGTTATGGAAGCGAGTTTAATTGGCCAGAAAAAGGTCGCGCCCAACGATGCGCGCCAAGTCCGTTCCCGCAATGCGCTGTGTGGCGCACTGCTTGAACTGTTGCAGGAAACATCGTTCGATCAGCTGACTATCCGCGAAATCACGGCGCGGGCGGGCACCGGATATGCCACCTTCTTCCGGCACTATCCGACCAAGGAAGCGTTGCTGGGAGACGTTGCGTCAGAGGAAGTCACTGATCTCGTCGCCAAGACGCGGCGAATGCTCACCGGCGATGACCGTTTTAACTCCGCCGTGATGCTGTGCGACTATATTGATCGTCACCGCGCGCTTTGGACCGCCCTGCTGACCGGGGGCGCTGCGGGCATCATGCGCGAGGAAATATTGCGCCAGGCACGGCATCTTGCCGAGAAAGACCCGCATTACCCGGACTGGCTGCCGCCAGACCTGGCCGTGGTCTTCAGCACCAGCGCGGCGTTGGAACTCATGACCTGGTGGCTCATGCAGGGTGACGATTATCCGTCCGAGAAGATCGCTACAATCCTCGACAAGCTCGTCTTCCGTCCGCTCACCGATGGCCGTAGCGTCAGTCCCGATAACGGCTGACGAGCTGCCCCGCGCCTTGCCGCCATACAGATCATGGCTATATGGCCGGGCAAGACCCACCACCGGCAGACAGACGGCATGGCTGAACACATGACAGGCGCGATCGAAGAAGCGGACTGGCCGATTTTCGGTTGGGACGACGATATCCGCCCTGCCCTTCGCGAAGCGATGAATGCTGGCAGGCCTGCCGTACTCGCCACGTTATACCGGGTCGAAGGCAGCGCCCCGCGTGGCCCCGGCGCGCAGATGCTGTTCGATGGCAACAAGGCGAGCGGGTATTTCTCCGGTGATTGCATTGAAGGCGATGTTGCCAGCCATGCAGCCGAAGTGATGGCAGACGGCAAGCCGCGGCATCTTCACTATGGCCTTGGCAGCCCCTGGATCGATATTCGGCTTCGCTGCGGCGGCGCGCTATACGTCTTTGTCGAACGGATTGAAGCCCATAGCAATGCGGCCGCAGCAGTGCTGGAATACACCGAAAAACGGCAGCCGTGTCTGTGGTCGAGCGACGGCACATTGCAGAAGGCCGCGCCGGGCGAGGGGCCGGTTCTGACATATGGCGAAGCGCCATTCTGCTTCACTCGCCGGTTCGATCCGCCGCGCCGCCTTGTCGTCTCGGGCGGGGATCCGGGCGCACTGGCTGTAGCGCGCATGGGGATGCTGGCAGGATTCGAGACGATCCTGATCCGGCCGGACGGACCCGAAACGCCTCCGCCCTTCCCCGTTTCCCGGTATATGCGCGAGGAACCAGCCGATGCGCTGGCACGCCTTGGGCTCGACAAGTGGACCGCTTACGTCGGCGCGACCCATGAAGATCACCACGATCTTGGCGGCTGCCTTCATGCCCTGCGCCACGGCGCAGCCTATGTCGGCATGATCGGCGCCAGATCCCGCGCCGAAGGGCGGCTCGCCGCACTGCGCGCTGCCGGGGCAAGTGATGCGGAACTGGAGCGGCTGGAGCTGTCTCCCGGCATCCGCGGGCTGGGCAAGGCCCCCTGGGACGTGGCGACCGGAATAGTGGCCGCCATCATGGCCGCGCTGACTTCCGCCAACAAGTGCGCATGACGCTTGCTGCAATCGTTCTGGCAGCCGGGTCCGCCACACGTTTTGGCAGCGACAAGCTTTCCGCCGCGCTTGGCGAGGAGCCGCTGATTGGCCGCGCAATCCGCGCTGCACGGGCCGCACCGGTAGGACGGGTGATCGTTGTTGCCGCAAAAGGCCTCGATATCGGCAACTGGCCCGGCGAACCGGCAGTGGAACGAATCGAAATTGAAAGCGATGCGCTATCCACTTCGCTCAAGGCGGGCATCGAGGAAGCACACAATGCAGACGGCGCGTTCATCTTTCTGGGCGACATGCCGCACATCCCGCATGATCTGGCTGCAAAGCTGACCAGAAAGCTTGGCAATACCTACGCAGCGATCCCGCGCTGCGAGGGTCGCGCCGGCCATCCGGTTCTTCTTTCCGCCCGAGCCTTTCCCGACATTGCCGGGCTCAGCGGTGATGCCGGTGCCGGAAAACTGCTCAAACACCGCGATGACATTGCATGGGTGGAGTGCTCCGATACCGGCATATTTCTCGATATCGACACGCCGGAAGACATGGAGCGCAGCCGCCGCCAGCTTGGCTAAGCGAGTCAGGCCCGGCCCGTCTCCGGTGAAAGCTGCGCCGGATCGATGCCTTCGGCGCGCCAGCTTGCCATCCAGCGCGCATCGACAGTCCTGTCGAACAGGATTTCCTGCCTGCCTTGCGCTGCATACCAACCGTGCTGGCGCATTTCGCTTTCAAGCTGGCCCGGCCCCCATCCGGCATAGCCAAGCGCAATCAGCCAGCGGCTCGGCCCCTTGCCTTGCGCAATCGCCCGCAGCACGTCGAGCGACGACGAGAGCGCACAAAGCGGCTGAACCTCAATCGTGTCCGTTCCTGACCAATCGGTCGAATGCAGGACAAAACCGCGCCCCGGCTCAACCGGGCCGCCATGATGGATTTCGCAATCGGGCGCCACACCGGGATCAATATCCAGCTCTTTGAGGATCCGGCGCAGTCGCACACCCTCTCGCACATGGCCGATATCCAGGCCCAACGCGCCATTCTCATCATGCACGCACATGACATTTACCGTTCGCGCAAAACGCTCATCAAACATGCCGGGCATTGCAAGCAGCAACCTGCCGGAAAGGTATTGCAGTTCTTCCATCGCGTCCGACCCTACGGCTTTATCCCGAACCGGCAAGGTCAAGCTTGGTGAAGGGTGCACAACGCACTGTGGATCGCAGCGCCTATGGCGGCTATGCAGCGCAGACGAAGGAGAATTGATGACTCAATTGCTCGAAGTTGCGCGGCGGCCGACCCTTGATCTGGCCGGTTCCCGAATTGATCGCCGATCTGTCGTGGATGTATCATCTGACGCCCGGAGACCAGATCTATACCGGCACACCGGCCGGCGTTGGCCGGTCGAGCCGGGCGACACACTTTCCGGCTCGATCGGCGAGCTGGCCGACATCTCGCTCATGATCGCGAAAGGTAACTGAAAGTTGGTCCACTTCACTCATCGTCTGGCCGTGCTCCCTTTCCTTGGATTGGCCGGAGCGACGCTCTCGTCCACTTCGGTTTCAGCGCAGGAAAACCAGCCACAAAGTCAGCCACGGGGCGAGATCATCGTCACCGGCAGGGGACTTGCCGATACGCCCGCCGTGCCTGCATACCGGGTCAGTGAAATCGGACGGATTGAAACAACGTCGAGCGCATCGGGCCGTATCGAGGATGTTCTGTCAAACATCGCAGGCTTCCAGCAATTCCGCCGTTCGGACAGCCGCTCATCCAATCCTTCCGCGCAAGGCGTGACACTGCGGGCCATCGGCGGCAACGCCACCAGCCGCGCGCTGGTGCTGCTGGACGGCGTGCCGATGGCACATCCTTTCTTCGGCTATATTCCGCTCAGCGCCATTGCGCCCGAACGACTTTCCTCTGTCAGGGTTACCAGCGGCGGCGGTTCCGGCGCTTTCGGATCAGGCGCGGTTTCCGGGACCATCGAGCTGAACAGTGCGGGACCGGATGATCTTGGCGTTTTTTCCGGCTCAGCGCTCGTCAATGGCCGGGCAGAAACTGAACTTTCCGCCATCGCCGCGCCGCGTCTGGGCAGCGGGTTTGCAGTCGCCAGCGTTCGCTGGGACAGGGGCAAGGGATTTCACACCACACCGAAGGGAAGCCGCGTCCCGGCCAGCGCACGTGCCCGTTTTGACAGCTGGTCCACTGCCCTTCGCGCGGTTGCCCCGCTGAACGACACGGTTGAGCTGCAATTTCACGCGCTGGTGTTCAATGATGACCGGACCCTGCGCTTCGAAGGCGCCGATTCCTCATCGAGCGGACAAGACGCCAGCATCCGGCTGGTGGGTCGCGGTGATTGGCAGTTCGATGCACTTGGCTATGTTCAGGCGCGCAATTTCACCAATGTCGTGATCAGCTCGAACAGTTTTCGGCAAGTGCTCGACCAACGCGATACGCCATCTACAGGGATCGGCGGGAAGTTTGAATTGCGCCCGCCGGTTGGAGACAATCACGTCCTGCGGCTGGGGGCGGACTTGCGTATTGCCGATGGCAAGATGGAGGAAGCACCGTTCAGCGGCACACGGCGCGCCGGTGGACGCACCAGCGATCTGGGCCTGTTCCTGGAAAATGACTGGGCGCTCGGCAGCGTGATCCTGACTGCCGGAGCGCGGGCAGACCGCTGGCGGATCAGCGACGGCTTTTTCAGGCAAACCGACGGCAATGGCGCGCTGACAATCGACAACCGGTTTCCAGACCGTTCTGGCTGGACCGCTTCCTACAGGGGCGGCGCTGTCTGGAAAGCTGGCGGCGGACTGTCGCTGCGCGCCGCGGCCTACACAGGCCTGCGCCTGCCGACTTTGAACGAGCTCTATCGCCCTTTCGTGATTTTCCCGGTTGTGACGCAGGCCAACGAAAGTCTGATTAATGAAAAGCTCGAAGGCTATGAAGCAGGCATTGAATATTCGCCGGCAAAAGATGTTTCGCTGTCGGTCACCGCATTCGATAACCGGCTAAAGCATGCAATCGCCAATGTGACCATCGGCACCAACTTGCGCCAGCGGCGCAACGTCGATGCCATTCACGCGCGCGGACTGGAACTTGCAGGCCAGATTCGGCTCGGAACAGTCTCCTTCGCAGGCTCGCTCGCTGTCAACGATGCTGAAGTGGAAGGAAGCGGCGTTTCGCAGGCGCTCGACGGGCTGCGCCCTTCCCAGGTCGCCAAACTGGCCGCCAGTGGCACGCTTTCATGGCAGCCGCGCGATGGCTGGCGAATTTCAGCCACGCTGCGCCATACCGGCAAGCAGTTCGAGGACGATCTGGAAAGCTTCACCCTGCCCGCCGCCACCACGCTTGGTGCCTATGCGGAAATCCCGGTCTCCGCGAGGTTTGCCCTGGTGCTGCGCGCGGAGAACCTTTTCGACGAGAAAATCGTCACTCGCAGCCGGGGCGCAGCCATTGATCTTGGCGTTCCGCGCACGATCTGGGGCGGTGTAAAATTGCGCTTGGGGCGCTGACCGCTTATGTGCGAATCATGCCACGCCTGACCGTCAATGACCGCCCGGTCGAATTCAAGATGGACCCGCAAACGCCGCTGCTTTGGGCGCTGCGCGATGCCGCGAACCTGACGGGCACAAAATATGGTTGCGGCGTTGGTGATTGCGGCGCCTGCATGGTGCTGGTTGATGGTGAAGCGCTGCGCTCCTGCCTGATCACACTGGCCGAAGCCGAAGGGCGTTTCGTCACCACCATTGAGGGGCTTTCACGCGACCGTTCGCACCCGGTTCAGCAGGCACTGGTGGCCGAACAGGCAATCCAGTGCGGGTTCTGCACACCGGGCATCGCCATTGCCGCTGCCTCTCTCCTCAAAAGGAACAGCGATCCCAGCGACAAGGAAATCGAGCAGGCCATTCCAAACCTGTGCCGCTGCGGCGTCTATCCCCGCCTCCTGCGCGCCATCCGGCTCGCCGGGCGGGTGATACGGCGCGAGGAGACGATCAGCGCCGCTCCGGCCCCCGGCATCACCCCTGACGACGCAGCCGATTCCGTTCCGGCGATGCAGCCCCGTTAGAACCAGTTCAAACCAGGCTGTTACACATAGCGACCCGGAGAACGCCGAAATCGAGCCATGCCGATGGCCCGGATCTGCCAATCCGCACATGTCAGATCGCCCGCTCAGCTGAGCTGCATCGCCGTGCTCTTCAGAATTTTACCGTTGCGCTGACACTTGCGCCAAGCGGACGTGCAGGCTGGATATTGTTGTCACCATGAGCGCTCGCGTAATACGTCTCGTCGAACAGGTTCTCTACATTAAGCTGCAGGGCAATGTTGTAATTCACATTGAAATAGGCCGCAGCGTCGACCCGCGTATAGGCCGGAAGCACGACCGCGTTGCTAACCGACGAGAACTGTTTCGAGGCATGGACGATACCCGCGCCAAGCCCAAAGCGCTCGGTGAAATCATAGCGTGACCAAACCGCGAGGTGATGCCTGGGCAGTTGTTCCAGCGTTGTGCCGGCAACCGCAGAGGTCGTGTCCGAGGCAATTTCTCCATCAAGATAGGTATAGCCCGCATTGACGTGCCAGTTCTTGGACAGGTTACCGGCAACACCGACTTCAAAGCCCTCGACACGCGTGCTGCCTGTAAGCACCGCAAGGCCCGAACCGCCGGGATCAGGCGCGCGGGTATTTGAACGATCAAGCCGAAACAGCGCCGCAGTAACCAGCAAGTCCGGCTTTGGCGCCCATTTGATCCCAAGCTCCAGATTCTCGAATTTCTCAGGAGCAAGCGTTGCGGTCTCGCTGCTCAGAATCACGAACTGATCGCCCGATTGCGGAAGGAAGCTTTCCGTGTAGCTGGCATAGACCGACAGGTTTTCTATCGGCTTGAAGACGAGACCAAACCTGGGACTCCACTTCTCATCTTTGCGGTCTGCAGGAGTGCCACTGATCAGATTCACGGTTTCAAGATCGAAGCTTTCGAAACGCACACCGGCGATAAGCTGCAACATCTCGCCAATCTCTACCTGGTCCTGAATATAAGCCGAGAGAGTTGTCAGCTGCGAATCGCGGCTACGCGAAATTGGCCTGAGCGAGATGGCCGGAATGGTAAGCTCGCGGACGAGCGGCACAGTGATTTTGGTTTCCGGCCCGCCTGCTGCGGCAAACTCAACAAGCGCGCGCGCGTCGCTGGTATCCTGGCTCATCACTTCGAACCCGGCCAGCAGCGTATGTCCGGCACCGCCTGTATCACCCTGCCAGACAAGGTTGCCCTGCCCGATAAAGTTCTCACGAGATGTCTTATTGCGATAGCCCGACAGGGTCACAGATGCGCCGTCCGTGCCAGAGGGAACGACATTGGCATAAATCTTGTCGTAATGCGCATATTGGACGGACAGATTGACGCTGAGCCCATCGGAGACATCATGATCCAGCCGCGCGCGGGCGATGTGCGTTTGCGTGTCCGAAAGGTTGAAGTCACGATCACCGAACAAGGTGCGATCGTAACCCGCGAGCGGGCGGCCATTCAGCGACGGGTTTCCGCGATCGGCAAGACGTTTGTCATCATCATAGGAATAAGCCAGAATCAGACCCGTATTCTCGCCCAGCCTGGCCGCGACAGTCGGTGCGAAACCAATAAAGCGCCCGTCGTAAAAATCGCGGTGGCTATCAAATTCCTCATAAGTTGCATTGATCCGCAGACCTGCCTCTCCGAGGATCGGCTGGTTCAGATCACCGCTCAGCGAGAACCCCCCGAACGTATCGAGAGAAGTGTTGGTGCGGATAAATTCGTCGGTCATGTCAGGCGCCTTGCTGACGCGGTTAACAATACCGCCGCCGCCGCCACGGCCAAATGTCAGGGCATTTGCGCCCTTCAACACTTCGACTCGTTCGATATTGTAGAGCGAGCGATAATATTGCGCATCGTCCCGCAATCCGTTGAGGTAGAAATCCGCGGTGCTTTCCTGACCGCGAATGAACACCGCGTCGCGGTTGCCTTCTCCCGATTCCATCGAGATGCCCGCAACATAGCGCAACGCATCGCCGAGTTGGCGCACGTTCTGGTCATCGAGCTGGTCGCGGGTAACCACCGAAACCGCCTGAGGCGTATCGATCAGGGCCGTCGGTGTCTTGGTGGAAGTGGAACCGTCATCGCTGGCATAGCCTGACCAGTTCGCAATGACGATGATGTCACCTGGCGCATAGTTGCGCTCACCGTCCTCCACTTTCTGAGACGCAAGCACCGGTGCGGAGGCCGCCATTGCCGCAACAGTTACTCCTGCCAGCAATGTTCCGACCAAACCACGATATGAACTCAACGAATCCCTCCTTATTGCGAATGACAATCAAATGCGTCTGTGGCGCTAATGCGATTGGATCGCATTGACAAGGATCAATTTGCCGAATTTTTTCCACCGGCTTATGCAATGGGCCTGATTCACCGATACGAATGGAGACTGCGGCTATGAAAGCAACGATCTGGCACAACCCCAAATGCGGAACCTCTCGCAATACGCTGGCGATCCTGAACGAGACACCGGGCGTAGAAGTCACAGTGATCGAGTATCTCAAGAGCCCGCCTACCGCCGATAAGCTCGCACAACTCTATCGTGATGCAGGTATCACTCCGCAAAAGGGCCTCCGCATCAAAGGCACCGATGCCACCGAACGGGGCCTGCCAGATGCAGATGATGGCTCTGTACTGGCGGCGATGGCTGCTGAACCAGCCCTCATCGAACGCCCCGTTGTTGAGACTGACAAGGGTGCGCGTCTGTGCCGTCCGAAAGAAACGGTTCACGAGATACTCTGACGCAACAGCAATGACCGGCTTGCAATGAACTGGCGAATCTGCGAATTCCGGGCTGCGCCACTCTGGAAGCACAACGACGCGAGGTTCCCCTTCAGCATGACCAGCACCGAGCTCGCCGGCGAACCCTCGCCGCGGCGCATCAGGGACAGAATCAAACGTAAACTGGGTGCTTGGGGGGTCTTTTTCGAAGGCTTTGTAAAGCACCCGGTGATGGTCGGATCGATTATCCCGTCCTCACGATTCACCATCGACAAGATGCTGGATCCTGTGGACTGGGACAATTGCAAACTGTTCGTCGAATATGGACCGGGCGTCGGCACTTTTTGCCGGCCCGTGCTGGATCGTCTGCGCGGCGACGGGACGCTGATCGTGATCGATACGAACCCGCTTTATATCGACTATCTGCGCCGGACCATCACCGACAGCCACTTTATCACGGTGCTGGGATCGGCTGTTGACGTGCAGGAGATCATCCGCGCCCACGGGCATGAAAAAGCGGATTATGTCCTTTCAGGCCTGCCATTCTCCACGTTGCCTGTTGGTGTCGGTCCTGCCATCGCGCAGGCCACGCATCGCGTTCTGCGGCCCGGCGGGGCCTTCCTGGTCTACCAATATACAGTCAAGGCCCGCGAATTCATGGCAAAGCATTTCAGCCGTATCGACAAGGGCATGGAGATGCTCAACATTCCGCCTTGCCGGCTGTATTGGGGCTGGAAGGACAAGACGGACGACTAAGCCTTGCAGGCTGGTGCCGCGGTTCAAACCAGACTCTTAATCGAAAGTCGCGCTCACCGTTTCCGGAGAATGTCCGGCCAACTGGTGATGCGTAGCCGCCACAATTGCCACGAAATAAAGCGCCATCACCGCATTGAATGCCGATGTGATAACGGCCCCGGCCAGTCCCACGGCATAGGCATCGGCAAACAGTGCCAAGACTATGCCGACAATCGCCGTTACGGCAAGGATGACTATAGAAAATGCAATAATGACCAGCAGATAGAACAACGCGATCCTTGCGCTGTTGCTGCTCGTCAACCGCCACGAACGCCTGAGCGCCGCGATGGGGTTGCGCTCTCCTTCGACGGCAATAATCGGCGCCACCAGCGATGTCTTGATCCACGCATAGACGAAGACAAGCGCTGCCGCGATCAACCCGATCGCCGGAACACCGGCAAGTGTCGTGAGTGCAAACAGTGCCCCACACACAAGGCCGATACCAAGGCCAAGCGCCAGTTGCGCAAGAACATAGGGAATGATGCCCTTCAGCCCCATGCTGATCGCTTCACCCACGGTCGGGCGGCCACGATCGGTCAACAAGGTAAGCAGCGCGAGCGTGCCTGCTGCCTGAAAAATCACCATCGGAATCAAGTAAGGCAGGATCGAGACGTAATAATCACTCACCAAAGCCATGGCCGCATCGCGATCGAGGCCCGCAGTCGGCTCCGGCGCAGGGAATAGCAGTGCCATCGCCAGCCCGGGCACCAGAAAGAAGACACCGGCAAGCGCATAGACCACCTCGCGATTGGCCGAAATCGCCGAAGTCGCCCGCTTCCAGGCTCGGTTGCTGTCAAATTTCATCGCGAACTCCCGCTACAGAACTCTTGATATGCGCATCAAATGCCGCCACGCAACACGTCATGACGCTTGGCCCCGAAATTGAATTGCGGATCGAGACGCAGCCGGTCCCTTACCGGGAGGCTCTTGACGCAATGACCGAGCGTAACGTGGCGATTGCCGAAGGAAAAGAGCGCGAACTTTTCTGGCTGCTGGAACATCCGCCAGTCTATACCGCCGGGACCAGCGCAGACAGCAAGGAATTGCTCGATCCGCGCTTCGAAGTGGTCAAGGCCGGGCGCGGTGGGCGCTATACGTATCACGGGCCGGGTCAGCGCGTCGCATACGTCCTTGTCAATCTTAACGAGAGAGCGCGCGACGTGCGCACTTATGTCCATGCACTCGAAGGCTGGATCATCGACACCTTGTCCGACTTTGGCGTCACGGCTTTTCGCCGCGATGGGCGGATCGGCATCTGGACGCAGGATATCGACGGCAACGAGGCAAAGATCGGGGCAATCGGCGTGCGCGTTCGCCGCTGGGTGACAATGCACGGCCTGTCGGTGAATATTGCGCCAGACTTATCCCATTTCAGCGGTATTGTCCCTTGCGGCATTGCCGAATATGGCGTGACCAGCCTGGCACGTCTGGGCATCAATATATCCATCGAGGAATGGGACAGCGCATTGCTGGCCCGCGTCGGGGCCTTTTTGGCGCGGCTGGGAAAACCGTGCCTTCAGGAGACTGTGCAATGATCCAGATCCCGCGCTATTCTGGAATCGCCCTGCTCTGCCTCGTGCTGACCTCCTGCGGCAGTTCCGATAACGAAGAAGACACCCGGCAACTGTCGGCAGGCGGTAATATCCTCAAAGGTTCAATCAGCGACGACATGTTGCCCTACGATACTTTGCGCTCCGAAGCCCCAAAAGCAAAACGCAGCATCGCCGCGCCGGGCACACAAGCCAGTGGCAGTGACGAAGGCCCGGTCCAAACTGATGGCAGTGCGACAAGCCAGGCGCAAACCGAGCAGCAAGTCGTTACCGACAGCGCCCTGCCCGAAGATTAGAAACCAAGCGCGGCTTGTCGAATCAAGCCCTCAAAGCGTCTTGCCATAGATTGAATATTCTCGGT
>JAHRVR010000050.1 GCA_019090585.1 Sphingomonadaceae bacterium | reverse complement strand
GGCGCCGGGGCCATTTCCCCGGTCAATCGGTAACTCAATTGAAGTAATTCGCAAGTTGCCTTATCTACAAAGTTGAAGGTGGGAGCTCTGCTTTCCCGATGAAATAGCCCAAGTGTGTTTCCGGTCACTCCTGATGACTGATAACGGAAAAAACCGGGTTAGGGGCCGCTTTGAAAGCCAAGGCGGCCCTTTTCTTATGGCTGCTGGTTTGCCGATCCTGAGGGGGTGCCCATCATCGCAAGCCTTTACCGAAGTCCTTTGAAGGGGATGTCACCCAGTTTCTGCGCCGGCCTAGCCGGGAATGCCGTATAGCCGGGCCTTTTCACGTTGCGCCGAGTTGCGTCATAATAGACCGACAAGATGCCAGTGATGAGGAACTGGAAGGCATGATGCAGCTCATCGTCCTTCAGTGGGAGATAGTAATAATTTGCCACGCTGTTCTTCGGCGTGGGATTTTCAGGCGGGCGAGCCTTGAAGACATACCAACCTGAAAGGTCGCCGATGAAGCCGACCATGTCATCGAAGGTAGGGGGCTGTCCGCAGATGATGTTGCCGGTGCTGTCGATGATGATCGGATTGGTCCAGCCGAATGTCTTAAGGCTGTCGGCAATCTTCCGGATCTGGGTCTTTGGGTGCTTGCGTGCATTGTTCGCGTAAGGAACCAGCTCACCTATCGGTCGCTGCTCGATCCTGAGTCTGGCTGCCTGTGACAATTTTTCGTTCATTGGAACTCTCCACTCCGAAAGTGGAATCCCATCTGAAGCAGATTTCCCGGGATCGAAAGTTCAACAATTGGCCGCTGCCAGGCCGAATTGATTTACGTGCCGGGAATGATCACGAAGTCTTCATTTTCCTGCGGACCCGTTCGGCAGCCGGCGTGAGGCTGGCCTCATGAATATTCGGCGCGGTGAGCGTAAAGAACCCTTTCAGAAATTGACCTGCCTGACCGTTGAGATGAGGGCCCGGTTTATCTCGCGTCCCGCGCGAAATACGCAGATCATCAAGTCCGGCACGTCTGGCTGCTTCGATCGCCAGCCTGATTGTCGTGTCGCGCACATATTCGTCTTGGCGTCCAGTGCGCTGCGGGCCCGCATCCTCGATGATCCGGTCTGCAACCAAGGCAAGGTCGTGAAGAGTACGGCCAAGCTTCAAGTGTTCGAAGCGCGAGGTTCGATCGAGCGCTTCAGGCTCAACCACCCTGACATAATTCATCACTTCTTGAACATGTGCGGAAATCTCCCCGAGCAAGCGATCAAGATCCCTGGCACTGCGCGAGATACCCTTCAGCTTCTGTCTCGCCGAATTCAGGTCGTTTTGTATCGCCTTCCTTCGCTTCGGAGCCAAATACCAGCCAGCAATCAGTTGCGCCTCCTCGGTCAGGCGATCCGCATCTGACGGATCGATCTCCACAGCATCAATGAGAAACCTGAAATCGCGCTTGCCAGGGCTCGGCACATCGAGATCAAGTGTTTGGGCATGCTCGGCAAAGAATCGATACTCGTCCGCATTTGACGCGAGATCTTCTATTGTCACCCATTCATTGCCAATTTCTTCCCAGATGATCTCATATGGGAACCGAGGGGGATTTAGCCGTTTCTTCTGGGACTTGCTCTTGGCCATATCCTGCGTACTTCCGGATTCAGAGTGAATTTCCCAGCAATTTCCCATTTATCTGGGAAAATGCACGCTGAGACCCGTTCGCTCCGGACTGGGTCGCGCACCATATCAGGTCACCGCGCTCGAAGTGCGCGGTCATGCTAAGGTCGCCCTCTGCGATTGCCTTGTTGGCATCGGCCTTCGCCGTCATTGCGGCATCCCCGGTTCTCCAAGAAGAAGGTCCGCCGCAGGACTTCGATTTGCGTCCTGCCGCTTTCTGTACGGTCCATGTGGCAGCAACTGTTGGCCGAGGGGCGGCTGGCATTGCCGCAGGGTCATGGATCGGATAGTGCGGGCTGGTTCAGTTTACGGCCTTCGATTGCGGATAGGGACCGGACGCGTGCGATTTTCGAAATGGTTTTTGGCATTGATTCTGACTGCACCTGGTTTGTCCGGCGTGGCGCGGGCAGACGTGCTTGAGGTGGGAAGCGATGGGCATCGCTGGATTGCTGGCCGACAAGGCCCAGCGGCGTCAGAGCTGGTTTCGGGGGACCTTCATCGCCGATCGCTGACCGAAATTGCGAGAAGTGCCGGGCCGCGGGCATGGCGCGCCCGTGTTGCCGAACTTGCCGTGAAATATGATATCAGCGCGGCCCTGCTCGAAGCAGTGGTCTGGCAGGAAAGCCGCTGGAATGAGCGGGCCGTTTCACCCGCCGGTGCGCGCGGCCTGGCCCAGCTTATGCCGGGAACGGCGCGGATGATGGGCGTCGATCCAGACGATCCGAGCGCCAATCTGGAAGGCGGTGCGCGCTACTTGCGGCTCCAGCTCGATGAATTTGATGGCGATATAGAACGTGCACTTGCCGCTTATAATGCGGGTCCGGGACGCGTGAAAAAAGCAGGCGGCATCCCCGCGATTCGGGAAACTCAGGACTATGTCGCCTCGATCATGTTTCGGTTGAGCACGCCAGTTCGGGAGTGAAAGTCATTTTGGGCAGAACGCGTATCCTCATCGTTGCAAGTTTTGCGCTGCTCGCGGCGCCAGCCGCTGCGCAAGGCGCGGATCCGGCTGGAAGTGGGCCGATCGTGGCCGCGCTGGCATGGCTGCAGGGAACGCTGCTGGGCAATGTCGCGACAGCGGTCGCGGTCATGGCGGTTGCTGGTGTTGGCTTCATGATGCTGACCGGCCGGCTTAACTGGCGCTTTGGTGCAACTGTGATCATTGGCGTTTTCATCCTTTTCGGCGCCAGCGCGATTGTTAGCGGAATTCAGGCTGCCGCCGGAGGATAGGTGGCCCAAACGCGCTGGGCCGCGCGGCACACCTATACTTAGCCGGGCTCCAACCGTATTGAATCTAAGTGGCAAACTGGGTTCTATCCGGCTGCCGCCTTGTTTCTGGGAGAATGGTGATGGCTGCAACTGATCACGTCGATTTTGAGACCTTCATGAATGGCGTGAAGCGCCGAAACTCCGGGCAGACCGAGTTCATTCAGGCCGTGCAGGAAGTGGCGCAGGACATTTTCGATTTTATCGAAGACAAGGAAGAATATCACGAGGCGCAGATCCTGCGCCGTATTGCAGAGCCTGACCGGATCGTCTCCTTTCGTGTCTGCTGGGAGGACGATAACCATTGCGTTCGGGTCCAGCGCGGCTGGCGGGTGCAGAACAGCAATGCAATCGGACCCTATAAGGGGGGGCTTCGCTTCCACCCCAGCGTTAACGAAAGCGTCCTGAAATTCCTGGCTTTTGAGCAGACCTTCAAGAATTCGCTCACCGGCTTGCCGATGGGCGGGGGCAAGGGCGGTGCGAACTTTAACCCCAAGGGTAAGTCAGACAGTGAGGTCATGCGGTTCTGCCAGTCATTCATGACTGAACTCTATCGCCACATCGGCCCGGAAACCGATATCCCGGCGGGAGATATCGGCGTGGGCGGGCGCGAGATCGGCTATATGTTCGGTCAGTACAAGCGCATCACCAATCGTTGGGAAGGTGTGCTGACCGGCAAGGCGCTTGAATATGGTGGATCGGCAATGCGTCCCGAGGCGACCGGCTATGGTGCGGTCTATTTCCTGCGCAATATGCTGCGCCACAAGGACGAGGATATCGAGGGGCGCAGCGCCGTTATCTCTGGTTCGGGCAATGTCGCCACCCATGCGGCGGAAAAGATCGTGCAGCTGGGCGGCAAAGTGCTCACGCTCTCTGATTCGGACGGGTTCATTTACGATCCGGACGGGATCGACCAGGACAAGATTGATTGGGTCAAGCGCCTGAAGAATGAGAGGCGCGGCCGTATTAGCGAATACTGCGACGAATATTCCGGCGCTGAATATCACGGCGATGGCGCCCGCCCGTGGAGCGTTGAGGCCGAACTTGCCTTGCCCTGCGCAACCCAGAATGAGCTCCATCAGGAAGATGCGAAGGCGCTTGTCAAAAATGGCGTGGTTGCGGTTTCGGAAGGCGCGAACATGCCGACCACGCTGGAAGGCGTGAAAGTCTTCCATGACGCGAGAATCACGTATGGGCCCGGAAAGGCCGCCAATGCTGGCGGCGTTGCCGTGTCGGGGCTGGAAATGAGCCAGAATTCTGAACGAATCAGCTGGAATCATGGTCGACTCGCCGACATGCTGACCGAGCTGATGGAAGGCATCCATGAAAAATGCGTCCAGTATGGCGAGGCGGAAAACGGATACGTCGATTATGTCAGGGGCGCAAATATCGCTGGCTTCAAGAAAGTGGCAGATGCGATGCTGGCCTTCGGCGTTATGTAGGGTGAGGCGATGACTGAAACATCCCGAAACGCTCCGGCCACTTCGGCGCCGGATTACGAGGGTGAACGCTATACGCCGTCCGCGATCCACATGGTCCGCACCGCGACGATGGCCAACCTGACGATGAGCCAGATGGCCGACCAGAAAGCCAGTATCCTGATGGGTGCGCAGTTCGTGGTTTTCACCATTGCAATCGGTCAGGCCGACAATGGACAATATCCGCTGTCGTTGCTGTGTCTTGCGGTTGCTGCCTTCATCTCAGCGATGTTTTCGATCGCCGCGGTTGTTCCGGTGTTCAACGATACGGCGCTTCCGGGCCAGGGGAAGAATGTCCTGTTCTTCGGCGTCTTTGCGCAAATGGACGAGGATGAATTCATCGACGAGGTGATGCATGCCGCGCAAAATGACGGCCGCATCCTTTCGGCCATGCTGCGCGATATTCACCAGAACGGAACTGTGCTGAGGCGCAAGAAATTCCGCTACCTTCGCTATGCCTATCGCAGTTTTCAGATCGGTCTGGTTCTGACGATCCTGATCTTCCTCTATGAGGGCCGGGACGCAATCGCCGCGTTGGCCGGGTAACTTCGCCGCTCAGTTCTCAATACCGAGCATTTCTGCCTGTTGGCGCAGGGCGGCGGCTTTGCCGGGATTGGCCGCCAGTGCGTCTGCCAAAGCCTTTCTCGCGCGGGCCGGCTGGCCCAGCATCATGCGGCTGCGCATCAGCATGACCCAGCCATCCACATTTGCCGGATCGCCAGCCAGGCGTTTTTCCAGCCGCGTGACCATGCTTTCGGCCATCTTGCGCTGTTCGCCCGGCGGGATGGCTGAGGCCGCGGCCAGATCCTGTGCGCCGGGGCCTGGGATTGCGCGCGTGGAAACAGGCGCGCGCCCTGCCGGCGATCTGGCGCCGGCGCTGGCAAGGCGCTGCGTTACATTTATGTCGTTGATCTTCCCAACCTGCTCGATGGTGCGGATCAGGTCTGCCCGCCACGGTGCGTCCTTCGGTGTGTCGGCCAGAAGCGCCAGCCAGTCCGTCAGCGCGCCGTCATGATCGCCTTTGAGGTCTTTCTCGACCGCAAGAAAATAGCGCGCTCGCGGATCCTGCCGGTCAATGGCCGCGGCTTTGCGAAAAGCGGCCAGCGCATCGCCGGGCATGGGATCGCGCTCGCTCGCCATGACCAGCGCTTCGCCCAATGCGGACCACAGCACAGCTTGCGCCGGATCGATCCTGGCCGCCTTGCCATAGGCGCTTGCGGCCGTTGCGTACTTTCCGGCATTGAACCGGGCAAAGCCAAGACTTTGCCATGCCGCAGCGTTGTCTGGATTGGCCTCGGCGCTTGCTTCCAGCGCGGCGATTGTTCCCTCTGGCGCTGGTGCCATGATGTCCTCAGGCGCCTCGTTCTGGCTGCGCGAGATGGCAAAGCCGATCGTGATTACCGCGGCTAGCGCGGCCAGCACCAAGGCGATCCTTGCAAGGGGGAATGGTGTTCTGGTTGTTTCTGTCATGATCCTGAGCCGGTGATGCAGTATCCGGTATTATGGCGCTATTGCCTCGGCGTTGAAACCTTTCGGGATTTTCGCAAAGTCGCGGTATAAAGCAATCGCTCCTGTGAACGGAGCGGGGGATAGGGTTTGGAACAGCAGTTTCGCATTGCCATTGTCGGGTCCGGGCCAGCCGGGCTCAGCGCCGCTGGCCGGGCTGCCGAACTGGACGTGCCGCATATCCTGCTGGAAAAGACCGATCACCTTTCGGACACGATATTCAAATACCAGAAGGGCAAGCATGTGATGGCCACGCCATCGGCGCTGGTCCTGCGCTCGGATCTCGGGTTTGATGCCGCAAAGCGTGAGGAGATTCTCGATCTTTGGGATGAGCAGGCGCGAACGCTCGGGCTTAATGTTCGTTACAATGCCGAGGTTGCCGGGATCGAAGGCGAGAAGGGCGATTTCACCCTGACGCTGAAGGATGGAGATGTCATCCGGGCCGAAGCGGTGATCCTTGCCATTGGCACACAGGGCAATGCCAACCGGCTGCGCTGCGATGGCGCGGACATGGCGCATATCCAGTATCAGCTCGATGACCCCACCGAATATGTCGACGAGCATATCACCGTGATCGGCTCGGGCGATGCCGGGATCGAAAATGCACTGGGTCTTGCCGCCGATCCGGCGCAAGGCAATATCGTGACAATTCTGAACCGCGGCGCCGAATTTGCGCGCGCCAAACAGGCCAATGTCGATCTTCTGATGGAGGCGGGCGAGGCTGGCCGCATCCGCATCATGACCGAAACGACACCTGCCGAAGTGCGTGAAGGCGAACTGTCGCTCGACACCCGTGACGGTCAGGAAGTGATCCGCTGCGACCGCATCATCGCCCGGACCGGCTCTGCTCCGCCGCGCCAGTTTGTGGAAGGCTGCGGCATCGCCTTTGCCAGTGAGGAGCGTGAGGCCTTTCCAGTGCTGTCCCCAGCCTTTGAAACCAGCCGTCCGGGCATCCATGTGACCGGAGCGTTGGCCGGCTACCCGCTTATCAAGCACTGTATGAACCAGGGTTATGACGTCGTCGAATTTCTCAACGGCAACAGCGCGCTCAAGCCTGCCGACGAGCCGATTCTGGCTGAGAAATTCGCCGCGCTCCCCGGCAAGCGAAGTGTGGATGCTTGGCTGGCCCTGTTTGGCGAGACT
>JAHRVR010000049.1 GCA_019090585.1 Sphingomonadaceae bacterium | reverse complement strand
GGTGATGGTGAGCCGGTTGCCTTCGTCCAGAGTCACCTCGATGCGGTTGGCATGGCCGGCAACCGCCTCATCCATCGCATTATCCAGCACTTCGGCGGCAAGGTGGTGCAGCGCGCGTTCGTCCACGCCGCCGATATACATGCCCGGTCGGCGCCGGACAGGTTCCAGTCCCTCCAGCACTTCAATCGCAGAACCGTCATAAGGTTCGCCGCCGCCGTCAGGCAGTTCTTGAAACAAGGATCCGTTATCTTCAGGCGCCATGATCAAGCCTATAGGCGGCGGTGAATCCCCTGATCAAGCGGATGGCCAGCCTTATCCTCAGTCCTTAAATCGAGACGGTGCGGGACTGATCGTGGTGATACCGCCGGCCCGAATCTCTCGCACTTCCAATGCGCGTTCGATCGCACCGCTACGCGAGAACCGGAAAGGGCCATCAAGGCCAAGAAAACCGTCCTTGTCTGTCAATCTGGCGGTCGGAAACACGGTGTTCAACCGCCAGTCACTCGCAATCCGCAGAGTCAGGAGCACCGCATCGTATCCCAGAGTCGCGATTCGATAGGGCGTTGCGCCGAAGCGCCGTTTGTAACTCCGCGAAAACTGGCCAAAGCGCGCGTCGGACACGGCAGAAAACCAAGCGTTTTCTAGACTCTTGGACGAGGTGACCAGTTTTTCACCGCTCCAGAGTTCTGTTCCCAGAATGCGCGGGGATTGTTCACTTCCCAATGGTTTCAGGAAAGGAGCGGCGAGCCTCGACATACGCCCGCCATCGGCAATCAATACTGCGCCATAACCGCCTTTTTGCTGCAATCTACGTGCCGCCGCAGTGATCGATGCGGTGCTGCGATCATAGGCCTCCATAGCTTGCACACTGCCACCTGCGGCGCGGGCGCTTTGCATGAGGGCATCGGATGCGCGCTGGCCATATTCACCGCGTGGCACAAGTGCGGCAAAGCTCGTAATGCCGCGGTTAATCGCATATTTCACGGTGCGCTTAACAGAGTGGCTTGGCAGATTGCCCATCACGAAGACATTGCGCGTGGCAGCACCCTCGTCGTTGGAGAATGAGATGAGCGGCACATTCGCTGCCCGCGCGGATGCAACGACAGCCGGGATGTTGGTTGAAAGCAGGGGGCCCAAGATCAGCTTGTTGCCATCACGCACTGCCCGCCTCGCGGCATCCGCGGGATTGGCCGAAGTATCGTACGTCGTTACCCGCAGGTTCGCCGCGTTTGTATCGAGCAGCGCCATGGTCGAGGCATTGGCGATCGACTGGCCGACAGCAGCGTTCTTGCCGGTCATCGGGACCAGAAGCGCAATCCTGTGACGTGTAGAGTCGGTCGGAAGCACATCCGACGAGGGACCTGTTGTCGAAGGACGATCCGGCCCGGTGGACTTTGGCACGACCGCGCAGGCGGCCAGCACCGCGCTCATTGCGATTACGGCAACCTTGCGCCAGTCGAAAACACTTACAAACATACCTTGCCGCTCCCCTAAGGTTTGGCCCATGACGTCCCATATGGACCAAACGCTTCGTCCCGGCCTCTATATCGTGGCAACGCCTATTGGCAATCTTGGCGACATTACGTTGCGGGCAATTGAGGTATTGCGTGGCGTATCCGTGATCGCTTGCGAAGATTCGCGGATTACCGGCAAGTTGCTCAACCACCTTCAAATTTCCAAGCGGATGATCCGATATGACGATCATGCGAGCGAGCGCGACAGGAATGCGCTGATCGAGAGGATGCATAGCGAGGCCGTCGCGCTGGTCAGCGATGCCGGGACACCGCTTGTGTCCGATCCGGGTTTCAGACTGGTCAAAGCAGCACGGGAAGCCGGAGTCGAAATTACCAGCCTGCCCGGACCGGCTGCGGCCATCGTTGCCCTCACTCTGTCCGGTCTGCCCAGTGACAGGTTCCTTTTTGCCGGGTTTTTGCCGAACAAAGCCAAGGCGCGCGGTGACGCGCTGATTGATCTGGCCGATGTGCCAGCAACACTGGTGTTCTATGAAACTGCGCCCAGAATCGTCGATGCACTGCGCGCGGTCGCACAATTTCTGCCGGGCCGCGAAGTGGCCGTGGCGCGCGAGTTGACCAAGAAGTTTGAGGAATGCCGGTCAGGCGACCCTTTGGATATTGCAGGCCATTACGAATCCCACCCGGCCAAGGGCGAAATTGTGCTGATGGTCGGCCCACCGGTTGCGAAGACATTGAGTGAAGCCGATGTGGATGCCCTGCTGCGCAATGAGCTGGCAAGCTTGAAGCCATCGCAGGCGGCTGCGAAAGTTGCTCGCGAGACAGGGATTGATCGCAAAGTGCTCTATACCAAGGCGCTCAGCCTCAAGTGACCCGGGCCCGCAAACGCGCTGAACGCCGGGGAAGGCGGGCTGAGGCATGGGCCGTTTGGTATCTGCGGCTGAAAGGCTGGCGCATATTGGGGCAGCGCCTCAGGACCCCGCGCGGCGAAGTGGACATCATCGGCAGGCGGTGGCGCACGCTTTGCTTCTTCGAAGTGAAGTGGCGCAGCAACGGCGCGCAGCTTGCCGATGCCATTGATTCCCAACGCCTGAGACGGATCGCGGCAGCCGCCGAAGTGCTGGCGCCCCGGTTTGTCCGAGCAGGTGATTTGCAGCGGATTGACGTTGTGCTGCTTGCGCCCGGGCAATTCCCACGCCACATCGTCAATGCCTGGATGCCGTAGAGGGGCCGGATTTCAATGATATTGCGTGTAGCGGTCCAGATGGACCCGATAGAAGCTGTTAATATTGTTGGGGATTCGTCCTTCGCCCTCATGCTTGCCGGGCAGGCGAGGGGGCATGAATTATGGCATTATGACGTTCGAACTCTGGCTTATGACACCAATGGCGCAGCGGGTAGCCGGCTGACGGTCTGGGCAGCGCCGGTGACGGTGCAGCCTGTTGAGGGTGATCATTACACATTGGGCGAGCACCGGCTCATCGACCTTGCAACCGATATCGACGTTGTGCTGATGCGTCAGGATCCGCCTTTCGATCTTGGCTATATCACGGGCACCCATTTGCTCGAACGGCTCGCCGGGCAGACATTGGTGGTCAACGATCCTGTCTCCGTTCGCAATGCGCCGGAAAAGGTAATGGTTCTCGATTACGCGCGTTTCATGCCGCCGACTTTCGTGGCGCGGCGCATCGAGGATGTGCGCGCGTTCAGTGAGCGCAATCCGGGCGATCTTGTGGTCAAGCCGCTGCACGGTAATGGCGGCAAGGCGGTGTTTCGTATTCCCGCCGATGGCAGCAACCTTGGCGCGCTGGTCGAGATGTTCCAGAGCACCTGGCCCGAACCTTTCATGGTGCAGCCGTTCCTTCCTTCCGTTTCCGAGGGCGACAAGCGGATCGTACTTGTCGACGGCGAATTTGCAGGGGCAATCAATCGCAAGCCGGGGGAAGGGGAGTTTCGCTCCAACCTTGCGGTCGGCGGTTATGCAGAGGCCGCGACGCTTACGCCGCGCGAAGAGGAAATCTGCGCAGCAATGGGGCCGGAGCTCAGGCGGCTCGGCCTTGTATTTGTCGGAATTGATGTGATCGGCGGCGAATGGCTTACCGAGATCAACGTAACCTCTCCCACCGGGATAGTCGCAATCGACAAGTTCAACGGCACCGATACCGGCGGTTTGATTTTCAACGCTATCGAGAGGCGGCATGCCGCGCTCTGACACCGCAGTATAATCAGTCCTGCTCGCGCGGATGGGCATTGCGATAGGCATCAAGCAGCACAGCGGCATCCACTTTCGTGTAAATCTGCGTTGAGGAGAGGCTGGCGTGGCCGAGCAGTTCCTGAAGCGAGCGCAAATCCGCCCCGGCACCGAGTAAATGCGTGGCGAAGCTGTGCCTTAGCGCATGCGGAGTTGCAGAAGGCGGCAGGCCGAGAGCGATCCGCGCGCGCGCGGTGGCTTTCTGCACCATATTCTGGGAGAGCGGACCGCCTTTGACACCGAGAAACAGCGCCCCATCGCGAGAAATCGGCAAGGGACATTTCGACGCATAATCCGTCACAGCATCGCGCACGATTGGCAGCAGCGGCACCACCCTTTGCTTGTTGCCCTTTCCAGTGACGGTCAAGGTTTCTTCGAGCGGAAGCGCCGAGCCTGTTAGTGACAGCGCCTCGGCAATGCGCAGGCCCGCACCGTAAAGCAAAAGGAGCACCGCCCGGTCGCGAGAGCCGATCCATTCTTCCTGTGCATCTTCGGCTATCGTTTCTGCCAGATTTACAGCGTCATCGGGTGTGACGGGACGAGGAATGCCCTTCTTGACGCGCGGGCCTTTCATTCGCGGTGCAGCTGTATCGGCGAGACCGGCCTGTTTCTTTGCAAAACTCAGAAAAGCCTTGAGCGCGGACAACTCGCGCGCAGTGGAAGCATTCCCGATCCCTTCAGCGCGGCGCCGGGCAAGCTGGCCTCGCAAATCCGCAGCCTGAAGCGCAGCCAGCGCGCTCCAGTCAGACAATCCGGTTGCGTCCAACAGGCTTGCCGCTGCTGCGCCATAGGCGCGCACGGTATGCGGGGAGCGGCGTCTGCCTTGAGCCAAATGGTTGTGCCAGACCTCAAGGATATCCGCCCGCGTCATGCCGAGACCAGCCCTTCAGGCACGATTTCACCCAGCAACCCGTCCAGCAGCGGCATGCCTGCAGGCGTTACGCCGATCCATTCGCCATCTATCGTTACAAGGCCTTGATCGCGGTAAAACTCCACCTTTTGCCGATCCGCAAGGGCATTTACTTCCAGCCCGAACCGGGCGGCCATGGTGGCAAGATTGATGCCTTCTGCCAGGCGTAGTCCCATCAGCATGGCTTCGGCTGCTTGTTCGCGGGAACCAAGGGTCCGTTGCTCTGAAATCCCGTGATTCTGAGCGGCCATGGATGTCAGAAAGTTCTCCGGCTTGCGATGGCGAACAGTAGCAATGCCGCCGCGCCGGCCATGCGCGCCGGGGCCGATTCCGCAATAATCCTGATAGCGCCAATATGTCAGGTTGTGACGGCTCTCCTCGCCGGGCCGGGCATGGTTGCTTACTTCATAGGCGGGCAAGTTCGCCGATTCCGTCAGTGCCTGGGTCAGTTCGAACAGATCGGCTGCGCGGTCGGCGTCGAGCGGTTCCAGCTTCCCCTCGCGAACCAGTGTAGCAAAGCGGGTGCCCGGTTCTATCGTCAGTTGATAAAGCGACAAGTGCCCGGTGCCGAGCGCGATGGCGCGCGCAAGTTCGGCATGCCAGTCCGACGGGCGCTGACCGGGACGGGCATATATGAGATCAAAGGAAACCCGCTCAAAGCACGATTGCGCGACATCGAGCGCGGCAAGCCCCTCCGCAGTATCGTGAAGCCGGCCAAGAAAACGAAGAGTCTCGTCGTCGAGCGACTGCAGGCCAAGTGAGACACGGTTCACCCCGACATCGGCAAGCGCTGCAAATTTACTTGCTTCCACCGAGGAGGGATTGGCCTCCAGCGTGATTTCGATGTCCCCATC
>JAHRVR010000048.1 GCA_019090585.1 Sphingomonadaceae bacterium | reverse complement strand
GGAGTCTGCTCCTTAAGCTGGTCAAGTTGGTCGCTGGCGATCCGCTGCGGTGGGAGATACGCCATCCCATGCTCGAGCTTGTCACACAGCTCGGAAAGGCCGTCGTTGATACGCTTCGAAAAGCGGAAATCGTATGCTCGCAGGATAATCGAAGCGACAATCCCTCCGACGGAGGCCCAGAATTTTGCTCCCGCAACCTTCATGAGTTCATTTAGACGTTCCTGCATCGCATCGACGCCGCCACTGAAATCAAGCGTGGACAGAGCTGCGATGATGCCGAGGAACGTAATTAGCAGGCCGACCGCAATAAAGATGTTGGCAAACCAACTGAGGCCGCGATGCCTGTCGCCGAGATTGAAAAAGAAATGCTCTGGCCGTGCCGAATTCTGCAAGATTTCGGCCGACGGATCGACGATGGTCTCGCGATATTCTTCCCAGGTTCGCCGGAGCGGCAGCGCCTCATCGTGCGACGCATCCATCATGCGCTCGTCGATGTCGTTGAACCGGCGGGAAAACTCCAACCTGGCAGTGTCGACGTCGGCGCTGCTGCCCCCGGTTATCTCATTAAGCAGCTCAAGGCGGCTGGCAATTGCTGAGGCGAGAGGCTCGTGATATTTCCGCCTGTAGCGTATGGCTATGATGATCGACGAGCCGATCAGCACCACAGCGAGAAACGCTGCCATCGCATTGCCGATCACCGGAATCTTGGTGAAAAAGAAAATCAGCCCGTGACCGAGCCCTTCGGAAACATCCACGCAACCCCCCTAGTGCCCGTCTCATCTTTGGCCCCTCTGATTTAAGCGCGGTGCCGCTCACACATCTCTACGCAAACATCAAACCAGAGAGTTCCATACTGGCCATAACGTTACCGAACAAATGCTGCACCGCCAAGGGATCATGCTGCGCCTGAGCTAAATATTTATGAAATTGAGGAAGGTAAATACTGTTCTACCTTACTCTAACGGTATAGTTTCACCTTCACGAAGACTATCCGCAGAGCCACCCTCAGGCAGTATAAATCAGAAGAAAGGATGAGTATTGCGCTGGAGGGTCTGCGCGGCGAACTCAACATAGGCCCGTGCCGTAAGGAAGGCATTACACAGGGCGTGCACTAAAATTGGTCGAAGTACTTCATGACCACATGTGTCCTCTCCGCAGCAGCGGGTCCCTTCAGAACATTGTGTTCCCAATGCGGGGGCGCTGAGCCGCTTTGTATGATTTTTTGCGGATTTTTGTATAGCCCCGGCGGCCTCCAATCTGGCTGAAACCGCCGGTTACCTCATGGAAGTAACTACTGAGACAAGCATGATGGTTATCTTTGCGATAGTTTTCCGCCTGCCCGACAACGACTATCTCCAGAACTGAGACAGCCACCATTCTCGCTATCCGTTGGCAAACCCACTCCTTTACACGAACCGTGCAAGAGACCGCTGGGACAGATGGGACGGGTTTCCAGTATGAATGGAAAGCCCTCATAGAAAACACCAAAGACAATTGGAATATGTATATTTCAAAGAATAAGGCTCTTTCCGGCTATCTTCAGATTAATTACTTACCCTGTCCCTGCTGTCCCACTCAGCCCGCCAAGATGCCACCCTCGCGAATGCGCAGGCCAATCAGCCCCCGACCACGAATGCCGTGCTTGTTCTTGAACGGCTGAAAGTTTCGGCGACGAAGCTCTGCCAGGACATCGATCTCTCGACCTTGACCCCGTGACTGACAATACCGAGCAAAGCCATCCCTCAAGAGCTGATTGGACTCCGCCCGGAGAGGGTCGATGTCACAGCAATCGTCAATCCACTCTTGAACGGTATCCTGCTCGGCAAAATATTCCTGTGTAGCTTTTCGCACGACATGTGGCAGGTCGAAACCATTTCTTTGCCAGTCCAGGCATCCATCAATGAACCAACGGAGTATTGCGGGCCATTCTGGGCGAATCCGCTCGGCGAGGGTCTTGTCTGGCTTGGAAGGCTTGAACTGAAATTCAGCAACATGAATTCGCCGCCTCATCGCATCATCTATATGAGTCAATGAGGGCTTATTATTCCCAACGAAAAAGAACTTTGCCACGGGTTGGAAGGAAAAGAAATCTTGGCGCATCATCCGTGCAGTAACCCTATCTCCTCCCGTGAGCTGCTTGATCCGTACCTCCGCCCAAGCTCGGCCACTTTCGTTCTCGCTAGCTATTACCAGACGCTTACCACGGAGCGATGCCAACTCTGTTGGATGCCGGTCGTGCCTTGAAGCAAGAAACATCTCGGGAGGGGCTGACCAGCTATATTCGCCCAGAATCGACGCCAGAAGCCCTTGAAAAATGCTCTTCCCGTTACCACCCGGACCATGGATGAACAGCATGACCTGTTCACGCGTATCACCTGTCAAGCAATACCCACCCCACTTCTGTAAATAGCGTACTAAATCTCTGTCGCCCGAAGTAACTTCCATCAAGAACTGATAGAAAACGGGCATATCGGTCTCTAAGGCAACGTGATCAATCGGTGCGACTGCCGCACACGTTGTAAGATAATCTAATCGGCTTGCTGGCCTCAATTTTCCGGTGCGAAGATCGACAGTGCCACCGGGAGTTCCGAGAAGATACGAATCCTGGTCCCACAGCGAAGATGTTACTGCGAAGTTTCGATCTGCGCGGGCCAGCTTTTCAACGGCAGCAACGGCAGATGCCCTTGAGAGAGCTCTACGCGTCTTCTCATCGGTGCTCTCTTGCCGAAGCTCCCGGCAGAGGCGGCGACAGTAGTCGAAGGCCAATTCTGTCTCTTCCAACCGCCAACAATTACCGTCAAAGTTCATCCATTTGCTTACATAATGGTCATACCGAAGGTCGTTCTCATGCCGGAGCGCGAAGGCAGATGCCACGGTATCCTCGGACAACCCCAAGCGATCGATATCCGTGCCCACTGGAAGACGCATGCCAGCCAAAAAGTAAATTGTGCGAGCGGAAACTATTGAAGCCCGATCATCGCCCCCAAATGTAGACCACTTATATTTACTTACGTCCGGATCAAACTTGGCGGACTGAGATGCCCAACGATTCCAGAGCTCCAAGCCCCCCTCGGAGCCACCTGTCTGGTTATAGATTGCTATCCCGACGATGATGTATCGATCATAGTCATCGAAATCGGGAACGTTCATCACCGCATCTCTTAGATCTTCAAGCGATATCGACAGTTTCTCCTGAGACCCAGACCTAGCGGCACGGCGATCAAGAGTGGTCTTAGTCTCTGATTTTAGGGTCCACTCTTGCTGCAACGCGAGTTCATCAAAGCGACTACACCATGCCTCGGCTTCTATTGAGCTAATCGACGGTAATTCATCTGGCGTGATACGAGTCAAACCAAAGGGAGCTCCGTCCCGATACCAAGTGTATGGCAACAAGGTATCAGGGTGATAACCGTAAATGACAATTTGTTGTCCAGAACAAAGGAATTCGACCTTTTGCTCCCGTCCACCCTGATCAAGCCAGAGGGAGGATCGCTCTTTCTTAAAGGATTGATCTGTTCGGAAACAAAATGCGGTGCGCTGACCACGGCCTTGCCGCTCTGGAGGGGCATTATACTGTGCAAGGATTTCGGAACGGAGCTGCTCAACGACACCCTGGTGATCGCAATCGATATCAAAAGCAGGCGTCATGCTCGTATTAAGGCCTATTGAACATCTGGGATGGCGTTGGACCAAGCGAAGCAACTTTGTCCTTGGTAGATGTTTGAGCTCTTGCCAGTGATTGTTGACGGGTACTTTCGACTTGGGCCGCACAGGAACGATGTCAAAATTTTGCTCAATGAGGCTTGGGCCATACATTTTCATGTAGGATGGCTGCGCACGTCGCACAGGCGAATTATCCGGCCCTGACATCCCCGCAAGTGCTCCGTTCAGGCGAACGACCTCGTCGCCAAGGTGGCCGAGTAGATCTGCTAGCCCGGCTGGACGTTTTTCGCGTCGGAGGCGAACCTCGTTCTCAGGCCAGCACGGTTCAACCTTCATGTCGACCTCCCCGTGACATTTCGATCCGTGCCTCAATCCAGTCATCGATGTCGCTTTCCAACCAGCCGACAGAACGAGACCCCAGCGAGATCGGACTCGGAAAGGCTCCGCGCTTAACCTTCTCATAGACAGTACTGCGGGGTAATCCCGTGCGGTTCATGACCGCAGGCAAACGAATTATGGACATGGCTGCATCCTATCGGTTGTTGATGGAACCGATAGGATGCACTGATTCGCGATCCACATAACCCTTCTGCCGGCAGGCGCCTGCGTGTGCCGGCAGATACCTACTTCACAAGTGCCTTGCGCACTTGTCTAATCCAATTCTCGATCGTCTCTTGGGTCGGTCCGAGATCCGGATTGGCTTCATGCTCCGGACCAGCCTCGATTTCATCCAGGAGCTTCTTGGCATAATCTCGAGCAGTTCCTCGATCTTCTCGCCCCCACCATTCTTCAATTCTTGGCCATAAATATTCCTTGATTTGACCAACCAGAGAATTTCTAGCTTTTTGTTTTCCGCCAGCCGCCGAGATGGGATTGGGAAAGAGAGCAATGGAGACACCACTCGTATCGGTCTCCTCCGGCGCCTGCAGAATTTCCGGGGCGGAACTCACAGGCGCCGGCACAGCTGTAACTTTCTCTAAACAAGCGGCAGGATGCCAGGTTCCCAATTTCCGCAGCCAGTCGGGCAACAGATCATGTGTCTCGGCCCATGCAAGCCAGTGGCGTGACGTGCGAACAGCTAACGGATCGGCGTGGGAGACGAGACGGCGCATTTGACTAAAGTCCCGGGTGAGACCGTGATCGCGTGAATAGATGTAGTTAGACACTTCATTCTTTGGCATCTTTGCCAATGATTTTGACGTCGGGAATTCGGCACCCCGATAGAGCCACCAGCATGACCAGCCTTCCTGCTCCGTTGGATGTTCCGTATTCTCCGGGTCCAGATTCAAAAGGATGTGCGCTGCTTCCCAAGGTGTCCATTCTGGAGCTTCGATCCAACGGCGCAACTGCACCCAACGGCGCCCCTTCATCCGTGCAGTCGGATCGATATCTCCTATCCGATGAAACTTGGTTCGTGTTCGTTCTGTGACCATTGCCGAAAAACGATAACATTGAACCAGTTAAAACGAGGCAAACGACTGCTCTGCACCAAGTGCGTGGCTTCTCCATTCCACTCTCAGCCGCGAAATTGAAAGCCTGCCGTCACTGATTTGAAAGTTGAGCTAAGCCTCAATTGTCGATTCGGCCTGGAGCAGCCCGAAGGCGGCCGGCACTGCGAATTGAAGGAGGGGATCTCGGTTCCGTAGGCGCCTAGCGTTACCTAAGATGTTACCTATAAAATCTAGCCGCCAACCATCCACCGTCAGAGTTCATAATATAATACTACATATCATCTACTTAGTGGTGAGCCCTGCTGGGTTCGAACCAGCGACCTACTGATTAAAAGTCAGTTGCTCTACCGACTGAGCTAAGGGCCCCAACCACGAGCGCGTCACCTAAGGACCGGACGGGGCCGGGTCAAGCGTAGGTGAAGCTGCCGAACTGTCTGGCCCGACACAGGGTCCCGCCAGTCCGATGCAATTGCCGCACTAGGCCTCAGAACAAAATCGCGATTGCGAAAGTCGATATGCGGGATCACCAGCCCGTCACAGGCCCAAATACCGCCGTTCCATAGCACAATATCGAGATCGAGCACGCGCGCTGCCCAGCGCCTGCCGCGTCTGCGACGACCAAATGACGCTTCGATCATTTGCAGCTGCGCAAGCATGGCTGGCGGGTCGAGCGGGGACCTTAGAACGGCTGCGGCATTGGCGAATCGCCTGCGCGACGGACCAACCGGCGCTGTGGCAATGGTGGGCGAGCAGCTTTCAACTATTGCACCTTCCGCTTCCAGTGCCGCAATCGCAGCAGCAATCACCCGGTTTGGCGCACCATGGCGTTGATGCATGACATTGGAACCAAGCGCGACAAGGTAGCGGTGTGTCATCGCCGCGTCAGATGTCCTCGCTCAGCCGCGAGTAGAGCTCAGGACGGCGATCACGAAAAAAGCCCATTCCGGCCCGGTGCTTTGCTGCGCGGGAAAGGTCAATTGTGGCGGTTAGCACGCCTGTCTCCTCTGCACCGAATTCGGCAATCAGATCGCCCCATTCGTCAGTGATGAAGCTGTGGCCATAGAATTTCTGACCGTCTTCCTCGCCAATGCGATTGGCCGCGATCACCGGCATGCAGTTTGACACCGCATGGCCCTGCATGGCGCGGCGCCACATCCGGCTTGTATCCAGCTCTGTATCATAAGGCTCAGAGCCGATCGCAGTCGGATAGAAAAGCAGTTCCGCGCCCATCAGCGCCATGACGCGCGCCGCCTCGGGATACCACTGATCCCAGCAGATGCCGACGCCGACCCGCGTTCCGGCCACGTCCCACACCTTGAACCCGTCATTGCCGGGCCGGAAATAGAACTTCTCCTCATAGCCCGGCCCGTCCGGAATATGGCTCTTGCGATAAGTGCCAAGAATCTCGCCTTTCTCATCGATCATGGCCAGCGTGTTGTAATAATGATGGCCGTCGCGCTCAAAGAAGCTGGTGGGGATCGCTACGTTCAGTTTCGCCGCCAATGCCTGCATGGCGATGACCGAAGGATGCTGCGCCGTCGGCCGGGCGAGTGCAAACAGCGCCTCATCCTCGACCTTGCAGAAATACGGCCCCGAAAACAATTCGGGCGGCAGGACGATCCGTGCGCCCCGGCCTGCCGCTTCCTCGACCAGCGCGGAAGTTGCAGCGATGTTCTCGGCTGCGTCAGGCGAACTGAGCGCAAGCTGGAGCGCAGCGACGGTTACTTCGGCCATGTCGGCGCCGTATCAGTCCCGCTTTCGGAACAGAAGGGTCATACGGTCACTCTCGCCAACGGACTTCAGTTCGTCACGCTTGGTGCGCAAGACCGGCGGCAATTCCCACACGCCGCCTGGATAATCAGCCGTATCTTTCGGATTGGCGTTGATCTCGCTCGTGGCAACAAGCTCAAAACCATGCGCCTCGACAAGGCCGATGACATCCCGCTGGCGCATATAGCCGCGCTGCCCGGTGCTATAGATCGCCCCGCCCCATGGCTTTGCCCGATGCTGGACAATGCCGAGCATACCGCCATCGCGGAGCAGGCCGTTGAGAGTGTTGAGCTCAGCATGCAAGAGACCCATGCGATGCAGATTGTGCATTTCGCGGAAGATCAGCACGCGATCGACCGTGCCGTTCATGCCCTCTGTGAGTTCCCCCCCGTTATAGGCTTGCGTCGAAGCGCCGGAGAGCTTTGATTTCTCAGCCATCGCCGCGAATTTCTCCGAATGATTGCCGAGATACTTGGCAAGTCCATCGGACAGAACAGGCGTGATCGCCGGGTTGAGGCCGATGTAGAGCCCGTCCTTGCCAAGATAGGGCACAATGATGCGCGTGTACCAACCGCTCGACGGCATGTAATCAACCACGGTCATGCCGGGTTTGACCCTGAAGAACGCCAGCGTTTCAGCGGGATTACGATGGGGGTCACGTGCACGGTCGTCGGCCCGGCGCTCTGCATCCAGAACCGTGGCAAGCCCAGAGGCGAGCGCAGCGGCATTGCTCTGGCTGCCCGCGCCATGATCCGGCGCGTGATGCTCGGCCGCGGCGGGCGCGGCAAGGGCAAGTGCTGCGCAAAAACAAAGCAACTTCTTCATTATCGAATCTCCCGGCGACGGTGACAACATCCATCGAAGCACCTATCTCATCGGTGAAGGAGTATCGGATCGATGGATGACAATGCAACGGTAATTGTGGCGGGCGGCTGCTTCTGGTGCACAGAAGCGGTGTTCCGTGACGTCATCGGCGTGTCCGAGGTGGAAAGCGGATATATCGGCGGCGCCATGCCCAACCCCGATTACCGCAGCGTGTGCAGCGGAACGACCGGCCATGCCGAAGCGATCAAAGTGGAATTCGATCCCGCGGTCATCGCCCTTGCCCAAATCCTTGACGTGTTCATGGGAACACATGACCCGACCCAGCTCAACCGCCAGGGCAACGATGTCGGCACGCAGTATCGCTCGGCCATATTCCCGCTTGATGACGATCAGCGCGCCGAGGCAATATCCGCCATCACGCGCGCCAATGAAGAGCACGGCGGGGCGGTGGTGACCACCATTGAGGGCCCTGCCGAGTGGTATCCTGCTGAAGATTACCACCAACTTTACTGGGAAGGCGAAGGCCAGCGCAATCCATACTGCCTTGCAACTATTCCACCTAAGTTACAGAAACTTAGAAAGAGTTTCGCACGGAATATAAAGTAGGGTTGAGGTTTTCAATCCACCAACTCTCTACAGCTTACCCCCAGATTTATCCACAAGCCGCGCCATGAAGAATCCATCCAGCCCGCCCTGACCATCCAGCATGGCGGGATCGGTCCTCAACCAGCCTTGTGAAGATGGTGAAAGGCCGGCGGGAAGTTCATCCTGCATGACAGCTTCGACCTGCAAACCTATCCCCGCCAGTTGATCCTCACCCTCTTCGCGTTCGAGCGAGCACGTCGCATAGATCAGCCGCCCGCCGGGCACTATCCAGTCCGCCGCCCGTTGCAGCAGTTTCGATTGCAATTGCGCCATCTCCGCGATCTGGCTCGGTCCGATCCGGTGAAGCACATCGGGATGGCGGCGGCAGGTTCCAGTCGAGGTGCAAGGCGCGTCAACCATCACGGCATCGAAAGGGGCATCCGGCTCCCACTCCAATGCATCGGCAGCAATCAGTTTGGCTGACAGGCCGGTGCGGGCAAGGTTCTCACGAAGCCGCTCCAGCCGCTTGCCGCTGATATCCAGAGATGTAACGTCCCAGCCAGCTGCGGCAAGCTGCAGCGTCTTGCCTCCCGGTGCCGCACACAGATCGAGCACCCGGCGCCCCTGCCCCGCCCCCAGAAGGCGCGCGGGAAGGCTTGCCGCCAGATCCTGAACCCACCATGCGCCATCGGCAAACCCGGATAGTCCGGCAACGACCTCTCCGCGCGGCAACCGCAGATGGCCGGGCATGAGAGAGACACCGCCCAGCTCTTGTGCCCAGAGCGCCGTTTCGCCCGGATCGCGCAAGGTGATGTCGAGCGGCGGCGGCAGGGCCAGACCGGCGGCGACAGCATCGCCGCGTTCTCCCCAGCGCAGCCGCACCGCGTCTGGCAAGCTCGGAACCGCAGGCAGTGACGCCTCGCGCTTCACCAATGTCGAGAAGACGCCATGGGCCAACCGGCGCGGACCTCCGGCCAGGAGCGGCAATCCAGTCGCAATTACCGCATGTGGCGGCGTGTTCAGCCGCAGCCACTGTGCAAGCATCAGCGACAACACCTGCCGGGGCCGGGCATCGTCTTGCAGGCGCTTTTTGGTCGCGCTGTCGATCAGTGCGTCAAGATCAGCTTTCCAGCGCAGCACTTCTGCGGCAATGGCCCGCGCCAGCGCCTTGTCGGCATCGCTGCGCACGCGGCGCAGAGCCGTGCCTGCCGCCTGATCGAGCGTTTCGCCCCTGCGCAACACGGCATCGAGCATCGAAAGCGCCGCACGGCGCGCTGGCAGACCGGGAATATCCATATGCGGCCCACTAGTTCAGTTTGCATTGGCAAGCCAGCAAGGGCACACTGCACGGATGAAAAAGCCTGCCATTCAGCGTCCCAAGGACTTCAAGAAACCTGCGCATTGGAGCGACGCACCGCCTCCCAAGCCCGAGGAATCCAAGGCCGGAGATGACCCGGATGGACTCTCGCCCACGCGCTATGGCGACTGGGTAAAAAAGGGCATCGCGATAGATTTCTAGTGCGGGCTGATCGGCAACTACGCTCCAGGAGGTTGAATAGGCGCGGTGCTTGCGCTGCACACCTGAAACCCCGGCGATGACGTAGTTTCGAACCAAACACTCAGTCCGAGAAGGGGTCCTTCACCAGGATCGTGTCTTCTCGCTCCGGGCTCGTCGAGACAAGCGCGACCGGCGTTTCGATCAATTCCTGCACCCGCTGGATATATTTGATCGCCTGCGCCGGAAGGTCTGCCCATCTGCGCGCGCCTTCGGTGGATTCCTGCCAGCCTTCCATCTCTTCGTAGATCGGCTCAACCTGATCCTGCTCGGCGGCATGGGACGGGAGAAAATCCACCACATTTCCGTTCAGCCGATAGCCAGTGCAAATCCTGATCGTCTCGAAACCGTCGAGCACATCGAGCTTGGTCAGTGCGATACCCGTCACGCCGGAAATCGCGCAAGACTGGCGAACCAGAACGGCATCAAACCAGCCGCAGCGGCGCTTGCGCCCGGTAACGGTGCCAAATTCGTGGCCGCGTTCGCCCAGACGCTGGCCTGTCTCATCGTCCAGCTCGGTCGGAAACGGACCGGAGCCCACTCGGGTCGTATAAGCCTTGACGATGCCCAGCACGAAACCCGTCGCCGAAGGACCAAGGCCAGAGCCCGACGCGGCAGTGCCGCTTACGGTGTTCGATGATGTGACGAAGGGATACGTGCCATGATCGACGTCCAGCAGCACGCCCTGCGCGCCTTCGAAAAGGATCCGCGCGCCTGCCTTTTTTACCGCGTTGAGGCGGTTCCACACCGGCTGCGCAAATTGAAGGACGAAAGGCGCGATGGCGCGCAATTCTTCAAGCAGGGCATCGCGATCAACCCGCGGCTGGCCAAAACCGGCCCGCAGCGCATCGTGATGCGCACAAAGACGATCGAATTGCGGACCCAGCCCGTCAAGATGAGCCAGATCACACACGCGGATCGCGCGGCGGCCAACTTTGTCCTCATAAGCAGGACCGATGCCGCGCCCGGTCGTCCCGATCTTGCCCGCACCCGCAGCGGCCTCACGCAGACCGTCAAGCTCACGATGTATCGACAGAATCAGTGGGCAATTGTCGGCAATGGCAAAATTTTCGGCATCGATAGTAACGCCCTGGCTTCTCAGCTTCTCCACCTCTTCCCTGAGCGCCCAGGGATCAAGGACCACGCCGTTGCCGATTATCGAAAGTGTCCCGCGCACAATGCCCGATGGCAGCAAGGAAAGCTTGTAGACCGCCCCATCAATGACGAGCGTGTGCCCGGCATTGTGCCCGCCCTGAAAGCGCACCACGGCATCTGCCCGGCTTGCCAGCCAGTCAACGATCTTGCCTTTGCCCTCGTCGCCCCACTGAGCGCCGATCACTGTTACATTGGCCATGGATATAGTACTCCACCCCGCCAGGAGGATCCGGAACGCCCTTCGACAGGACTCGGCGAACGGATGGAATAAGGCAGCACGAAAGCCGCGAATGCGGGGCGCGCCTTAGGCTCTAGACCACGTACGAGTCAAGCCAATTGACCCTGTAATCCGCCGGCACCATGGCCGCCAGTGAACCAGCGGCGTTAGGATAATTGTAAACAAATTTACCTAAGCTCGAAACGATTAACAGCATCGTGGAAAATCAGGCTCGCAGGTAGGGTGAATGAGCGCCAAGGGATTCTTCAGGGGATTTGCCGACAGGGCAATTGCGGGTTCGGGGGAAACCTCCGCCAACCGTAAGCCTGCCCGTATCATTACTGCAGCCGACGCATCCGCGCGCCTTGAGATTCTTGATGATTTCGAACAGTTAGGACTTGGCTGGATCTGGGCCAGTGATGCCGACGGAAAACTCATCTATATATCTGAAAGTGCGGCAGAAAAGCTGGAAAGGCCGATAGAGGACATGCTTGGTGAGCACCTCACCACGCTGTTCGAAACCGATCCTGACAATCCCAGTGAAAAGTCCGACCGTCCATTCAAGTTCCAACTTAGTGCCCGCAGCAAGCTGGTCGACCTGATCGTAAGGTTTGCTCTTGGCAAATCCAAACACGAAGCCAAGCAGGCCTGGTGGTCCTTCTCCGCCCATCCGAAGATGGACCGGTCCGGACGATTCCTCGGATATCGCGGGAACGCCAAGGACGTGACCGTCGAATACGAACAAAAAATTCAGGATTCGAGGCTGGCCGAATATGATTCCCTGACCGGGCTTGCCAACCGTCACCGAATGAACATGCGGCTTGACGGAATTCTTGCCTCTTACAAGGCCGCCAAGCGTAGCTGCGCCCTGATGATGCTGGACCTTGACCGTTTCAAGCATGTCAACGACACGCTGGGCCACCAGGCGGGTGATCAGCTACTCAAGGACGTGGCCGAGCGGCTCCATAACATTGTTGGCGACAGGGGAGAAGTTGGTCGGATCGGCGGAGACGAGTTTCAGATCATCCTTCCCGACCTCGACGATCGCGGCAAACTGGGAGAACTCGCCGACAAGATCATTCAGATCATTTCCCAGCCCTATCCCATTGATGGGGAGCGCGCGATCATCGGCGCCTCGGTGGGCATCGCCATCGCACCCTACGACGGTTTGGATTGCCGTGAGATCAGCAATAACTCAGATCTCGCCCTCTATTCCGCGAAGAACGGTGGTCGCGGACAGTTCTGCTTCTATTCGGCCGACCTGAAGGACAAGGCCGAGGAACGCCGGCTGCTGATGGAAGACCTGCGCGAGGCGCTCGCCAACGATGCCCTTGAATTGCATTACCAGCCTGTCGTGCGCGTCGAGGACAATATGGTCGTAAGCTTCGAAGCGCTGATGCGCTGGGACGACCCTGAACGCGGACCGGTGAGTCCCGCCCTGTTCATCCCGGTGGCCGAAGAATCAAATTTGATTATCGAGCTGGGCGAGTGGGCTTTGAAACGCGCCTGCCGGGATGCCGTAAAGATGCCCAAATCAGTCGGGGTCGCGGTCAATGTTTCGGCGATTCAATTCGCCAATCCGGCATTCCCGGAAGTCGTGTCGAATGCGATCACCGAATCCGGCCTCGAACCGGAGAGGCTCGAACTGGAGCTGACCGAAAGCGTATTTGTAGGTGACAGCGAAACGGTCGACACGACGTTCAAGACACTGAAAGAACTTGGCGTGCGCCTTGCGCTGGACGATTTCGGAACCGGCTATTCCTCACTCAGTTATTTGCGTTCTGCCCCTTTCAACAAGATCAAGGTGGACAAGAGCTTCGTCGATTCCTGCACCCAGGCCGACCAGAACAGCGCCAAGATCATCGCTGCCATCATCGGGCTTTCCAGCGCGCTGGGCATGGAGGTCGTGGTCGAGGGTGTCGAGGCGTTCGACCAACTGGAACTCGTGAAAGAGAAAGGCGCGCTCTTCATTCAGGGATGGATCTATTCAAAGGCGCTGGAATTTGACGAGATCGTCAAGTGCATGGATTCCGACGAATTTCGCATCGAACCGGATGGCCCGGACCGGTTCCGTTCAGACAGAAGAACGGTGTTCAGGCGCATCGGCATCATCCACGAGGATCATCGCTATGCCGGCGTCATGCGAGACCTTTCAAAATCAGGGTCGCGTATCGAAGGGCTGTTGGGCGTTCCTGTGGGTACGCAGCTGGTGCTTGACATGGGCGGCGGTCAGCTTGCGGTCAGCACAGTCGCGCGAACCCAGGAGGCGATGATCGCCCTCGAATTCGAAACACCTCTGGTCAATGACGGCGCCGGGGGGCTGTGCACCCGCCACCGTGTTTCACCTTATGCGCTTGCTGCGGCGGGAATGCCGCTGGAAGCGCTCCCAGCTGGCAATTATCCGATGCAGCTGATCTCCGGCGACACCGCGAGAAAACCGCAATTCATGGAAACCCAGGTCAGCGGAAGCTGAGCTAGTAAATACGCGGCCCCTGCTCAAAACTGCACGGCTCAGATGCGGACTGCCTCTGTCCCTTCAAGCCGGTGCGTACAGCCCAGCGCAGCGGGGGCATCCCCGGCCGAAAGTGCAGCAATCGTGCGCCAGCCGATCACGCGCAGCCGGGCAGCGGTCTCCTCGTCATGACCCAGCGGTAGAAACAGCGTATCGCACGCCTCTCCGCCGTTTGCCAGCGCGTCGATCAGGGGATCGGGATAGAGCGAAAAGCCTGTCGCCGGCTCATCGCGCCCGAGGATGTTGTATGTTCCGCCCCGTCCCAGCGCACCGGAAACGCCCTCGGCGTAAATGGTAAAGCCAAACCAGCTTTGATATTCAAAGCCATGGCGTTCCGAAGGATCGAGTGTGATCCGCGCCTTGCCCGACACACGACCGGCAATTTCGCGAAGACCTGCGATCCGGCTTTCCAGCGCACCGCCCGCGTCGAAATCTGCCAGCTGGCCAATCGCCTGATCAAAAGGGCCGATCGCATAGAGCAAGGGCAAATAAGCATCGCCCCCTGCTTTGATCAGCCCGCCTGCATCTTTCGCGTCAAGCTCGCGCCTTACGGCATCGACTTGCGCAGGGGGCAACGGCAGAGCGTTTGCCGCCAGCGTATCGACAAGGTCAGGAAGCGTGAAATCAACCGAAATGCCGCTCGCGCCGGCCGCCTGCAGCACCTCGATAGCCAGCATGACCACTTCGGCCGCAGCCGAGACGGTATCGCTGCCAATCAATTCCGCGCCGAGCTGCAACCGTTCGCGGACGGGGTCGAGCCCGTCGCCCTTGATCGTCAGCACCTGACCCGAATAGCAAAGCCGCAAGGGGCGCGGCGCATCGCCCAGTCCAGTGGCGGAAATACGCCCCACCTGGACCGTCATATCAGAGCGCAGCGCCAGCGTGCGCAGACTTGCAGGATCGACAAATCGGAACATCCGGCGCGGCTGGACACCAGCCATGCGGCTTGCCATCGACTTTTCAAACTCGATCGTCGGGGTCTGCACCCGGTCATAGCCATGGCCATCCATGACATCGAGTGCGGCGCGCGCCGTGCGCTCAGCCACAGATGCGCTGGCCGGCAGCCGGTCGCCCAGCCCTTCGGGCAGCAAGTCACGATCACTTTCTTGCGTCATGCGCGCTCCACTGCCCCAAGATGCGTCAAAATGCCAGTGGCATCACCGTTTTAACGCCCGGAATCTCACTCGCCTTCGTGACCAGCTCCTCCGGCATCGCGCTATCGAGCGAGAGCAAAATCACCGCATCGCCGCCCGCATCGCGCCGGCCCAGATTGAACGTGCCGATGTTGATGCCCGCCTCGCCCAACAAAGAACCGATGCTACCGATAAAGCCGGGGGCATCCTCGTTGACGATGTATAGCATGTGGCCGCGAAGCTGGGCCTCGATACCGATGCCGAATATCTCCACAAGACGGCATGCCTCAGTGCCGAACAGCGTGCCAGCAACCGAACGCGGCCCCTGACTGGTGGCAACAGTTACACGCAGCAGCGTATGATAAACGCCCTCACGATCATGCCTGATCGAGCGCACATCAAGGCCCCGGTCCTTGGCGAGATGCGGCGCATTGACCATGTTCACAGAGTCTGAATAGTTGCTCATGAACCCCGCCAGCACGGCAGCCTCAATCGGTTTGCCGTTCAGTTCGGCTGCCGCCCCGGACCGTTCGATACTGATTTCGGTCAGATTACCGTGGGCCAGTTGGCCGACAAGGCTGCCCAGCTTTTCGGCAAGCCCCATATAGGGCCGGAACTTGGGGGCTTCCTCGGCTGAAAGCGACGGCATGTTGAGTGCATTGGTAACGCCGCCGTTGACGAGATAGTCGGCAAGCTGCTCAGCCACCTGAAGCGCGACATTGACTTGTGCTTCGGTGGTCGAGGCGCCCAGATGCGGCGTGCATATGAAGTTGGGCGCACCGAACAGCACGTTTTCCCTGGCCGGTTCCTCGGCAAAAACATCAAGCGCGGCACCGGCGACATGGCCGGATTCGAGCGCTTCCTTCAGCGCGAGCTCATCGATCAGTCCGCCGCGCGCACAATTGACGATCCGCACGCCCGGCTTGGTCTTGGCGAGGTTTTCCTTCGAGAGGATATTGCGGGTCTGATCGGTCATCGGCACGTGGAGCGTGATGAAATCAGCCCGTGCCAGCACCGCATCGAGATCGGCCTTTTCAACGCCCATCTCAATCGCGCGCTCTTCGGTCAGGAAAGGATCGTAAGCAACGACCTTCATTTTCAGACCAAGCGCGCGGCTGGCAACGATTGAGCCAATATTGCCCGCGCCGATCAGGCCAAGCGTCTTGCCGGTAACCTCAACGCCCATGAAGCGGCTCTTTTCCCACTTGCTCAACTGGGTCGATTCGTTGGCTTCCGGGATTTGGCGGGCAAGCGCCATGATCATCGCAATGGCGTGTTCCGCCGTTGTGATCGAGTTGCCGAACGGCGTGTTCATCACCACCACGCCCTTGGCACTTGCATAAGGAATATCGACATTGTCGACGCCAATACCGGCACGGCCGATGACCTTTAGATTGGTCGCAGCGTCGAGCACGTCCTTCGTCACTTTGGTGGAGGAGCGAATGGCAAGGCCATCATAGTCGCCAATCCGCGCGATCAGCTGTTCAGGCGTTTCGCCCGTGATCACATCGACATCGCAGCCACGTTCTTCGAAAATCTTCGCGGCATTCGGATCCATCTTGTCGGAAATCAATACGCGGGGCTTGCTCATCAAAGCCTCCTTTTCATGGAATTTCGTAAAGGGTCAGGCGGACCACCCGGCCCACCCGCAATCAGGTGTTCAGCGAGGCCCGCACGGTTTCGTGTGCCCAGTCGAGCCATGGACCAAGCGCTTCGATATCGGCGGTCTCGACGGTAGCTCCGCACCAGATACGCAGGCCCGGCGGGGCATCGCGGTAACCGGCGATGTCAAAAGCCGCGCCTTCATCTTCCAGCAATTTGGCAAAAGCCTTGATGAACGCACTGTCGGCACCTTCGACTGTCAGGCACACGCTGGTGTTTGACCGGCTTGCCGGATCGGCAGCAAGATGGCCCAGCCACTCGCGCTCCTGCACGATCTTATCGAGGGCAGCGGCGTTGGCCTGCGATCGCGCAATCATGCCCGCAAGACCGCCAACCGACTTGCCCCATTCCAGCGCCCAGATTGCATCCTCGACCGCAAGCATGGACGGGGTGTTGATCGTCTCGCCCTTGAACACGCCTTCGATCAGCTTGCCGCCTTTGGTGAGGCGGAAAATCTTGGGTAGCGGGCGGTCCGGCGTATAACTTTCCAGACGCTCGACCGCACGCGGCCCGAGGATCAGCACGCCGTGCGCGCCTTCACCGCCCAGCGCCTTTTGCCAGGAGAACGTGGCGACATCGATCTTGTCCCAATCAATGTCGTAAGCAAAGACCGCACTCGTCGCATCGGCAAAGCACAGCCCTTCGCGATCTTCGGAAATCCAGTCGCCATTGGGAACGCGCACACCGGAAGTGGTGCCATTCCAGGTGAACAGCACGTCATTGCTCCAGTCGACCTGCGAAAGGTCAGGCAACGCACCATAATCGGCGCGGATGACCGTGGGATCAAGCTTGAGCTGCTTGACCGCATCGGTGACCCAGCCCTCGCCAAAGCTTTCCCATGCCAAAGTGGTGACAGCGCGCGCGCCCAGCATCGTCCACATCGCCATTTCGAATGCGCCTGTGTCCGAACCGGGCACAATGCCGATCCGGTGCGTATCGGGCAGGCCGAGCACTTCGCGCATCAGATCGATGCAATAGGCAAGGCGTGCCTTGCCGATCTTCGCGCGGTGCGAGCGGCCAAGCGAATCGGTGGCGAGGTTGTCTGGGGAATATCCCGGCGGCTTTGCGCAAGGTCCGGAAGAAAAATATGGACGCGCCGGAAGCATATGCGGCTTACGGCCCGGTATCGGTACAACAGTCATTTCTGTCTCTCCTTACAGAGAGCACGCGCGGCGTTGGGACCGCGTGGCCCACGGCGGGCAATAGTGCTGCAGCGCAGCATGTCAAGCGCTCGTGCGCCTGCTGTGGAAATTCAGTAATTGTTCGTTAACTATAAATCAGTAATTGTTCGTTAAGGATAAATTGGGACAATCACTTCATGCGGTGGATCGTTCCCTTGATGCCGGTTTTGGCGCTTCTGTCTGGATGTATCGACATCCCGGAAGGCCGCAGCCAGCGCCAGACTGTCAGGCAATCGACATCGTCCTGGTCGGTGTCGCGGCCACAGGCGCGCCAATGCCTTTCCCAGCTCGGAGCGAGCCGGGCCAGCTTTACTCCCCTGCCGGACCGATATTTCGGCGCCGGGTGCTCAACGCTCAACGCTGTACGGTTGGCCAGCCTGCGAAGCGATTATCACAGTTTGTCTCTCTCCAATCTGGGGCCGGTCACTTGCGCCACGGCAAACACACTTGCTGCCTGGGCGCGTTATGGAGTCGATCGCGCGGCACGCCAGATACTCGGCAGTCCGCTTGTCAGGATCCACACGATGGGCAGTTACAACTGCCGCAATATCGCCGGAACCAACCAGCGTTCGGCCCATGCAACGGCCAATGCAATCGACGTCTCCGGTTTTGAGCTGGCAGATGGGCGCCGAATCTCGGTTCTGAATGACTGGAACTCAGGCAGCGTTGCTGAACGCCGATTCCTGCGTATCGTCCACAAGAGCGCCTGCAAGCGTTTTGGCACGGTGCTCGGCCCGGCCTATAACGCGGCACATCGCAATCACTTCCATCTGGAACAGAAACGCGGATCGGTCTGCCGGTAAGCCGCCCTTGATATAGAGCCTTCGTGCTATAGAGCCTGCGTGACAAGGATCAGTGCCGGGTTTGGCGCTATTCATGCCCGTTGGGAGAGCAAGGCTCACATGGGATTTTGCGATGCACCGATCGACGCCGATAAAGCCCTGTTTTGCACGAAATCCGCGCCGCGCCTGAAGGTTCGCGCAGCGCGCAGCTATTTCACCGGGGCCGCGTGCTGATCCGCTTTCATCTCATCTGGTTTGCCGCTGCAATCGTGTTGCTTACAGGTGGCTGCACTGAAAACCGCAAGCCGGACGGCCCGCTGGTCCTTGCCGCAGCGAGCCTTCAGGATGCGCTGACCGACGCGGCCGATGCGTGGACAGCGCAAGGCCATCCCAAACCTGTCCTGTCCTTTGCCGGAACACCATCGCTTGCCAGACAAGCGATGGCCGGTGCTCCTGCCGACATGCTCATTTTCGCGGATGAAAAGTGGATGGATGAACTGGATGCCATCGGTGCGATCCGCCCCGAAAGCCGCCGTCCTCTACTGACCAACAGCCTTGTTCTGATCGCGCCGGCCGGTAGCGACCTTGATCTCAAAATCGAGCCCGGCTTCCCGGTCACAGCGACGCTGGGCGCAGGCCGCCTTGCCATTGCCAATCCCGATTCCGTGCCCGCGGGGCGCTATGCAAAGCAGGCGCTCATCAGTCTTGGCGCATGGGAGGCGGCCGCCAACAGAATCGCGGCCTCGGAAAATGTGCGGATCGCGCTCGCGCTGGTGGCAAGGAAGGAAGCCGCCCTTGGGATCGTCTATGCCACCGATGCGAAAGTAGAGCCGGGCGTGGCGGTCATCGGAACATTCCCGGCGGGCAGCCACGCGCCTGTCACTTACCCTATGGCGATATTGAAAAAGTCGCAGAATCCGGAAACGCAAGCCTTCTCGGACTATCTTCTGTCCGATCAGGCTCAGACGATATTTCGCGCCGCAGGTTTCAAGTCGCCGCCGCGCTGACGCCCTCGTCTTCAACCTTCTGAGACCCAATCGCTGTGCAAGTTGCGTCCAGCGAAAGCCATGAGCAGCCCCGCAAGCCCATAAAGGCCCAGCGCCCAGATGATGGACATGCGCAGCGCCTCGCTACCGTAGACCGGCGTTAGCGCATCGGACAGCGCGCCAAGCGCATAGATCCCGCCGCCCAGGCCGATGAGGTTGTTTATCAGCAGGAACAGAGCAGACGCCGTTGCCCGCGCGGCAGGCTCAACCAGATGTTGCACTGCCGTCAGCACCGGACCCAGCCAGAAATAGCCCAGGCCTTGCGGAATGACGAAAAGCACGAATGCCAGCGCGAGATTATCGCTCGCCACACCGGCCATCAGGAAAGGCGCACCCACGACATAGGCAATGCCGGGGACCCACGCGTACCAGGCCCGGTTTCCCTGCCCCAGCCGGTCTCCAAGGAACCCGCCTGCAAGTATGCCGGTCACGCCGCCAAGCACCATCACCGCGGCCAGGAACAGCGCGGTATCAAACAGATCGAGGCCAAAGCTGCGGTGCACGAAGCTGGGCATCCAGAAGCCGATGCCATAGCCGAGCGCCGATCCGGTCGCCGCCCCGAATGAAAGAAACCAGAAGGAAGGCTTGCGTGCCAGCAGCCGCACAACCTCTCCCATGCCGGGCGCGGTCCGCGGTTCTATCTGGCCCGCCACCCGATCCGGCGCCCGAACAGCCGAGCGTTCCGTCGCAGCAACGCGGCGCGGCAAGTCACGCACCGTCAGCTTGAAGATCGGAGCGATCACAACACCCGCAAGCCCGATTACAATGAATGCCACGCGCCAGTTTACAGTCTGCGCAATGTAGCCGCCGGTCAGCAAGCCGATCGCCGACCCGATGGGAATACCCAGCGAATAGACCGCCAGCGCCATCGCTCTTCGGTGGGGCGGAAAGTAATCGCCAATGATTGCATAGCTGGGCGCTACACCGCCTGCTTCACCCACGCCAACGCCCAGCCGCGCCAGAAAGATGTGCCAGAAGTTCTGCGCAAAACCGCACAGCGCGGTAAAGCCGCTCCATGCAACAAGGCTAAGTGTGATGACCCAGCTCCGGCTGGTCCTGTCAGCAAGCGAGGACAACGGCACCGCGAGCGTGGAATAGAGCACTGCAAAGGCGATACCGCCCAGAAGGCCCATTTCGCTATCGGACAAGCCGATATCGGCCTGAATGGGCACCGCCAGGATAGACAGGATCATCCGGTCGAGGAAATTGAAAATATAAACGATCAGCAGCATCACCAGCACGCGATTTGCCCGCGCTGGCGCTTTGCCCTGAACCGGCATGTTGCTACCCGGTGATCCTGCCATTCCACTCCGCTTCCAGGTTGAGACCAATTGGCAAGCCGAGACCATCTGGCTCGCTGCGCATGGCGCGCCTTCTAAACGGGTCATGGCTTCGATGACCAGCGCTGCAAGCCAAGAAAATGGTGGCAGAACATCGCATCCTTGGATTAATGGCCGGAATGTCTTTGAGCCGGAGAGTCGGCCCGCCCGGCACGCCCAACCGGGTTCGCAGGGGAATGGAAATGTCAGTAATCAGCACGCATCGCGTTGGCGAAGTCCTGATCGTCGTTTCCGACTATCCGCCGGTTAATGCGCTAAGCGCCGGGGTTCGCCAGGGCCTTTGGGATGCCATGGCCGAGGCGGCGGCTGACGATGCGATCAAGGCCGTGGTCATCCGCGCCGATGGCCGGACGTTCTTTGCAGGCGCCGACATTACTGAATTTGGCGGGACGGCAAACAAGGCTGTGGGCCTTGTCCCGGCCATCGACAGCATCGAACAGCTGGGCAAGCCGACTATCGCGGCGATCCACGGCACCGCGCTGGGCGGCGGACTGGAAGTCGCATTGGGCTGCAATTACCGGGTTGCCGTCCCATCGGCGAAACTGGGCCTGCCCGAAGTCAAGCTGGGCCTCATTCCCGGCGCGGGAGGAACCCAGCGCCTGCCCAAAGTCGTCGGTGCGCAAGCCTCGCTACCCATGGTCGCGTTTGGCAATCCCATTTCCGCAGCCGATGCCGAAAAGATCGGCCTTGTCGATCGCGTCGTCGGCGAAGACAGCCTTGAAGCAGATGCCGTTGCCTTCGCGCGGGAGATTATCGGCAAAACCGAACATCCCGTTTCAAGCCAGAGGACCGACAAGATCACTGACGTTAGTGCTTTGGTGTTCGATGACTTTCGCAAGGCCAATGACCGCAAGCTGAAAGGCTTCGCAGCGCCGGAAGCTGGCATCAAGGCATTGGAAGCCGGCGTATCCCTGCCTTTTGCCGAGGGTCTGAAACGGGAAATGGAACTGTTCCGGCCGCTGATGGCGAGCACCCAGTCCAAGGCACTGCGACATCTCTTCTTCGCCGAACGTGCAGCTGCCAAGATCGACGACGTCCCGAAAGATACACCTGTTCTGCCGATCAGGAAAGTCGGCGTGATCGGCGCGGGCACAATGGGCGGGGGCATCGCCATGAGTTTCCTCTCCGCCGGATTCGATGTGACAATGCTCGAACGTGAGCAGGGCGCACTGGACCGCGGCTTTGGCATTATCCGCAAGAATTTTGATGCCAGCGCCCGAAAGGGCCGGATCAGCGCGGGGCAACTCGAGGATGCCATGAGCCACCTGACAGGCTCACTCGACTATGCCGATCTGGCCGACCACGACCTTGTCATCGAAGCTGTCTTCGAGAAGATGGACATCAAGAAAGACGTGTTTGCCCGGCTCGATTCGATCTGCAAACCCGGCGCCATTCTGGCATCCAACACCAGCTATCTCGATATCGATGAGATCGCTGGGGCCACCAAGCGCCCGGAAGCGGTTATCGGACTTCACTTCTTTTCGCCCGCCAATATCATGCGCATGCTCGAAGTCGTGCGCGGCGCCAGGACTGGCCCCAAAGTGCTCGCCACCAGCATGAAGCTCGCCAAGAAGATCGGAAAAATCCCGGTCGTCTCCGGTGTTTGCCACGGCTTCATCGGCAATCGGATACTTGCAGCCCGCCAAACCGAAGCCGGCAAATTGCTCATGGAAGGCGCGCTGCCCGACCAGATAGACCGGGTGCTTCTCGATTTCGGGTTTCCGATGGGGCCGTTTCAAATGGGCGACCTCGCCGGGCTCGACGTAACCTGGGACCCGGAGAACTCAGACAGCGAAAAACTGAGCGATGT
>JAHRVR010000047.1 GCA_019090585.1 Sphingomonadaceae bacterium | reverse complement strand
CGCCCGGCTCCAGCGCCAGTTTGCAATCGGTGACGGCCGGCAAGTCTTCGACTTCGAACTCGATCAGTTCCGCGGCATCACGCGCGGCAACCGCACTCTCGGCGACCACCATCGCCACGGCCTCGCCACGGTAACGCACCGTATCGCTGGCATCTTTGAGATCGCTGTAATGCAGCGAGCCGCCAAAGTGCAGCTGCGCATCGCCCATTTTCGGCATATAGACAGCGCGGCCATCCACGCTCCAGCTCTTGTTCGAGAGATCGTCTATGTTGTCGGTGAACACACCGCCCTGAACGAGCACATCACCGCCGCCATATTGCGCCGACAGACCCACCCGCCGCTCAAAACCGAACGCGTCGGTAAATGCTGCACGCTCCTGGAATGAGATGAAACGGCTGCTGGTCAGTTCCTCCAGACCCTGGAAATTGTTGTGCTGACCTATCGAGACTTTCAGGCCATCGTCCTTATAGGTCAGAACGGCGTCAGTGATCTCAGTATCATTACCCGCAAAATCCAGCTCGAACTTGTATCCAAATCCGCCGGGTATATTGCCCTCGACACCAAGCCGGGCCCGGCGCACTTCATTGCCAAAGCCATCAGATGCACCCGTTGAAGCAGGTGCATTGGTAACGCCTGCATCATACTGAAGCCGTCCGCGCGGCTTGAATGTAAAACCGCCTTTGCCCGAAAACTTGGGGGCACCCTTCCAGGAAACCTTGACCGGCGGGTTTTCCTTGACCGCCGTGACCTCAGCCACAGCATTTTCGGCTGCTACGTTCGCCGCAGAAGCCGCCGCCCTGGCTGAAACAAGCTGGCCTTCCAGCTCGTCTACACGCTGCGCCATTTGCATCATCTGCGCGCGCATAGAGGCCAGTTCCTGCTGGACCGTTACGGCACTTTGTGCGTGCACCGGTACGGCCCAGGCCGATGCAAGGGCAATAGCGAGCGCCGAAGCGCCAATCCTGCCTGAAATTCCTATGCTGCCCGAGGTTCCTGCGTTGCCCGAAGTTCCTACACTGATAGTCATTGCCACTTCCTGTTTGTTGTCAGTTTGACTGCTATTCGACGCCGATATGACGTGAAAATTGCAGTTTTATGACGGAAGTGACCATCGAGGTTGGATAAGTCCAAACTGGGCTATTTTCTGCGGAGCGGCAGCATCATCGAAGCAGTCGCCCCGCCGCCAGGCCGACTGGTAATGTCAAAGCGCCCACGATGACGCTCAACGATGTGCTTGACGATCGACAGGCCCAGCCCGGTCCCGCCTGCTGCGCGGCTGCGACTGGTATCTGCACGATAGAAACGCTCGGTCAGGCGCGGCAGATGCTCCGGCGTGATCCCGTCGCCTTCGTCCTTCACCGCGATCAGCACCCATCCGGTGTCGGTGGCTTCCAGATTTACCTGCACCGTTCCATCGGCCTTGCCGTATTTCAAAGCATTATCGATCAAATTGCGGATGACTTGCGCCAACTGGGCCTTGTCACCAAGGACCAGTGCAGTTTCACAATTGGCCGTAACCTCCACTTTCGCTCCTGATCGAACTTCCCCGGCGGTTTCCCGTGCGATTGTCACCATGTCGACAGTATCCGAAGGAACCTCATGCTTGTTCGCCTCAATCCGCGACAGTGACATCAGGTCTTCCACAAGCGACTGCATGCGCAAGGCTTCATGCTGAATGGTCTCAAGGAATTTCCCGCGCGTCGCTTCATCGCCCCCGGCCTTGGGATTCAAGAGCGTTTCGACATAGCCCAGTATAGTCGCCAGCGGGGTGCGCAGCTCATGGCTGGCGTTGGCGACGAAATCGGCATGGGCGCGCGCAACGCTGACCTGCACAGAAAGGTCATAAAGGCTGATCAGGCGATCGTCATCGCTCAGAATATGGGAATCGATTTCCCAGACGCTGCCGCCCACGGACAGGCCCTTTACCTTCGCCGCTCCGCCGGTATCGCTAAGAATCACGTCGATAGCTCCGGGGTCGCGGATTGCGATGCGCACGTCCTGCCCGACGATATGACCGCCAAGCAGGGACTTCGCGGCCACATTGGCAAAACTTACTTGCCCCTTGGACACGATCATTGCCGGGGTCTGGATATGTTCCAGAAGGTGAGTGCCATTGACTGTCATGAGCGCCTCTTAAGGGTCTGGTTCGAAATTCGGTCCCGGACACTTAGACTGACAGAGCAGTTCGGGGAAGTATGCGCGTGGACGGGTTGCGCTGCAACAAGGCACAAACCCCCGCACATCGCCCTTTCACGAAAGCGACTGGCATCGCCAAACTGACCGGCGCAAGGTGCTGGCACAGCCAAACCAAGCCTGATATGCTGCAATTGCGAGATAACCAGTCATAATCCTGGAGATGTGATGGCCTGCTCCCCCACCGTTGACCCGGAATGTCAGGCGTCACGCCTGATCGACTCGTGTTGCTCGGTGCGGCCGGCGATGCTGGCTATGGCGGGGTTGTGAAATGGAAATAGTGGCCCTCGACATCGGCGGAACGCACGCCCGCTTTGCCATTGCATCGCTGGCGGGCGGAGGCGCGGTTGCACTGGGTGAACCCGTGACGCTCAGGACGGATGATTTCGTCAGCCTGAAATCGGCCTGGGCGCAGTTTGCACGGCGCTGCGCGGGCAAAGTGCCAAACGCCGCCGCCATTGCCATCGCCGGACCAGTTGCCGGTGAAACAGTGCAAATGACCAATAACAGCTGGGTTATCGATACCGCCCGGCTTGACGAGCAGCTTGGCGTTAACCGTGTGACCGTGCTCAACGACTTCGCAGCTGTCGCCCACGCCGTTGCCAATGCTGGCGAAGAAGACTTCATCCGGCTTGCCGGCCCCGACACGCCGCTACCGCAGACCGGAACCATAAGCGTTATCGGCCCGGGCACCGGCCTTGGCGTTGCGCATTTCCATCGCTTCGGCGCTCGTTACCATGTGGAAGCGACCGAAGGCGGCCATGTGGATTTCGCGCCGGTCGATGCCGTGGACGATGCGGTGCTCCAGCATCTCCGGAAACGCCACCGCAGGGTTTCGGTGGAGCGCGTTGTCTCTGGCCCCGGCATTGTCGCAATCCACGCCGCGCTGGCCGCGCTGGAAGACCAGCCCGTTCCCGATCTTGATGACCGCCTGATCTGGGAAAAAGGGCTTTCCGGCGAAGACACGGCGTGCGCCGCTGCGGTCGATCATTTCTGCCTGAGCCTGGGCAGCGTGGCCGGTGACTATGCGCTTGCCCACGGCGCAAGCGGCGTCGTCATTGCGGGTGGACTGGGTTTGCGCATTCAAGAAACACTGGCACGATCCGGCTTTGCCGCCCGCTTCACTTTCAAAGGCCGCTATGAGCAGATGATGGCAGGCATCCCGGTCAAGCTCATCACCCATCCACAGCCCGGCCTGCTGGGGGCCGCCGCTGCCTTTGCCGCAGAGCATTTCGGAGAATTTGAAACTTGAGCGATATCGAATCCATCATGCACTTGGCGCCGGTCATCCCGGTGCTAATGATAGAGGATGCACACCGCGCCGCTGCAAGGAGTATGATGCGATGACCGCAGTGCTGGACCTTGAAGAGCGGCTCAACGAGCTGCACATCCGCACATCGGAAACACCGCAGTTCAATCCCGTCTTCCAGCTGGGCCTGGAAATTTCCCGAAAGCTCGAAAGCGGGGAAATGTCGCTTGGCGATATCGAGTCTCTGGTCGCCGAGCTGGAATGTGAGGGACTGCGCGCCCGGGCCTTGCGGATCCAGCGGCTGGTCGGACCGATTGCGGCTGATCAAAACAGAAAAAAGCTGCAAGCACTGGCGAGCGAGGAAGATTTCGGTGCTTTTGCCGCGCAGTGGCAGCGCCCTCAGGCACATATCGTCTTTACCGCCCATCCCACTTTCCTGATGACCCGGTCCCAAACCGGGGCCGTGACGGCGGCCGCAAGCAGCGGCGACATGTCACGCGATCTTGTCTGCGCCGCGTCTCCTTCGCAAGACACGATCACGCTGGATTACGAGCATGAAGCCGCCATGGCGGCGCTTTGCCGCGCTCAGGACGCTCGTGACACAATCACCGGTGGACTGCTCCAAACAGCTGCGGAGCGCTGGCCCAGCCAGTGGAAATCGCTTCGGCCGGTGCCGGTCCGCTTCGCAAGCTGGGTCGGCTATGACATGGACGGGCGCACCGATATCAACTGGACGACGTCCATCCGCTATCGCCTCTCTGAAAAGGCGATGCGCCTGACGCGCTATGCCTCTGCTCTGCGCGATGCCGGTGCGCCGCGCGATGCCGATTCCGAGATCGCGGACCAGCTGGACCGTGCAGCCAGACTGGCAACGCAAATGGCCGATCGTTTCGCGCAGGACTTGTCCGATCCGGCTGCGTTGTCCGAAGCGGCCAATGCGCTGACAGCGGATCACCCAGACAAACTGGTCAGCCTTGCTCCTGTCATCGCGGCGCTGGAGGCTCAGGCAAGCACTGAAGACAATGACACAGCGCGCAAGATACTTGTCATTGCCGCTGCAATGCAGGCCGACGGTCTAGGCATGGGCTGG